>CAZXGU010000001.1:0-55254 GCA_964640375.1 uncultured Sangeribacter sp.
AACCGTTGTACCCTTACGGGTACCCAGGGTTCGAATCCCTGTCTTTCCGCCAAATTTGCGCTAATTGTTTAATCCATAAACAATTAGCGCAAATTATATAGAAAATCATAGACAGTATATAGACACTGTTGTTTTTATCACCCCGCTACATCCTGAAAATCCCGATGAGATTTTAATTTTATTTCTGTTTATTTGTAATTGATGATAATGGTTACAGGGAGTTTATTCCCTTAACTTGGAATCGATGATTATCGTTACGGGTCCGTCGTTGGTTAAGGAAACTTGCATGTCGGCACCAAAGACTCCTTGCTGAACTTTTTTACCCAATGTTTCTCCTAATTTTCGGCAATAGTCTTCATACAATGGAATGGCTAATTCATGCCCGGCAGCTCGAATATAACTTGGACGATTGCCTTTCCGAGTGGACGCGGTTAAGGTGAATTGACTTATTGCTAACACTTCTCCTCCTATCTGCTCGATAGATAGATTCATTACTCCTTCGGAGTCATTGAAAATGCGCAACCCCGCCGTCTTGCGCACTAACCATTCCACATCTTCCTCACTATCCCCATTCTCAACTCCGACAAGTATCAGAAGGCCTTTCCCTATTACCCCTTTAGTTTCTCCATCGACACTTACCTTAGCCTCTGAAACTCTTTGTATTACTATTCTCATAAGAAACCCTAAATTATAGCAAAACCTATGACCACGTCTCCTTAAAATTAACGATACGGAGTCTAAAACGCAGCATTCGCATATTCATGAGCAAGGGAATGTATTCCTTCGAGGATTTTCTTCTCCCTTGCAGGAGATGGCTTTTTAAATCCGTTAATATAATTCCGAAGCAATGTGGCATCAATATCTATCAATTTTGCGAACTCCGATATTTTAATCTCTTTATGTGTTAAAAAAAATCGTTGAAGAGGAGTCGGTTCTGCATCATCGTAGAAAAAACTTTCAAAACTAATATCTTCATCAATATTTCTCCAATGAAACCCATCCACCCCAACAGTATAATCATTCCGTTGAAGAGCAGAAGCTTCATATAAACGTGGATACCATAACAAAGATTGAGACCACTCTTTACCTGTCTCATCAATTCCAATAATATGCTTTTCAGTGAAATAAATTCTTTCTATCTTCATTTTCAGTCTATTTTCCCAAAGCGGTTAATCCATTCCTCAATAATTATCTCTATATTCAATTCAGCAAATCGTCTTATTCTTTTTAAGTCATTTGCTTTAATATTATGAATCTCTCTTTGAATTAATTTTTTTTCAATAATATCAAATATCACATTTCCCCCATTTCCTTCTACATGAACATGTATTGGCTCATGCTCACGACTATAGAAGAAAAATATAAATCCTGCATATCTAAATAACTCCGGCATAATTTAATAGTTTATGCAAATGTAGATAAAAATATCGATATTTTTATCTACATTTGCAATATAATTTCAAAATGATGTAAAATGAAAAAAATCTTATATATTCTCTTGGCTGTAGGCTCTTTGGGAGTTTACAGTTGTGGAAGTGATTCTTCAAAATCTTCAGATAAGGATTCGGAAGAGAAAGTGGCAGATATTAATGTAAATGTTGAGGAGCAGCAAACAAAATTGGAGGAAGTGGAAATAGAAACTCCAAATGAAAAAGAAGTTATTGAAGAAGAAATTTCGGATTTCAATGAAACCTATGAGGACGATTATTATTCAGATGAATATGAGGACTTAGATCTTGAAGAGGGCAAGAAGAAAGAGACTAATTGGCAAAAGACAAAGGGTGTATATAAGGCTGCTAAAAAGAAATTCAAGGATAAAAAGGATGAATGGAAAGAGGATCATGAGGAGGAAATCGAAAACGTAAAAGAGAAAACCAAGAATCTTAAAGAGAAAACTAAAGACAAAGTCGGCTCTTGGCTTGATAAAATGCGCGAGAAACTGGAAGATTGAACTTTACTTTAATCTTACCACCCGAAAACCGGGTGCGGAACGGTTGGAGGTGCGGAAATAATCGTGAAGGGGAGTGGTTTCAAAAACTACTTTCCCTTTTTTCATAGAGGCATGTATCATGTAGGGTTTTCCATCCACCATTCGAAGCAGTGCCACGTGGCTCGAATCAAGTCCTTCCACATTGCTCACAAAAGAAATCATGTCGCTCGTTTCCAATATTTCAGCTACTTCCGGATTCGCTGCATCATAACGACTGATATAAGGAATCGTAATATCTCGCAAACTTTCTTCAGCCTTTTTGCAACCTCTAAAAACAGAATCAACTGATAAAGCAGGGTACAGGTCGCGATGGGTTGTCATAAAATTCAAGGTTTTTCGGATTTTCTTATAATCCGGTATTGAAGTTGTTACATCTGTAAGATTGTCTCTCATAATATTATCGGAGATCCAGTCAGAGGTGTAATGAAGTCGCGAATCAAAATTTTGTTGCTGACCGTTTCGATATCTTAATTTTTCAAGGTTACGGGCATGATCACGCCATGATGTTGAACCGGCTTCCGCTGTCTTTGCCAAAGCGAAACAGTTTTCAACAAAAGTGACGCAATCAAGTCCATCCACATTTATCACCAAACGCTCCTCATCGCCTTCCAAGGTCTGACCCACGTATGGCCGTCCCTCTAAATGCTTGGCAGCTTCAAGAATTATTTCGTTCAGAGGTTGATCCTTTAGTTTGGAAAGAGTGGTTAAAATGTACTCGATTTCAGCCGTATCTTTTTCACAATGAAAGCGAAATTTTGAGATATCCTCCTCTTGTTTAGATTCGTGTGTTGAACTAATGGAGAATAGCACAGTGGGTTGAGTGATATTGTCTGATTCTCCATTGGCTTTAAAGCAGAAGAATCCGAAAGTTGTTGCCAAAACGCAACCACATAAAAGGAAACATGTAAAAAATTTATTGAATCTCATACCTCACATTTCTGCAAAGGTAACTATAAAAAACATATTTCCAAAATGAACTCTATTGTCAGTTCCCTTGACTTTTACATTTCAAGGTGGGGAGGTATATTTAACTAAAAAGAAAAATATTAATAAAGATCTAAGAAAATAGCTTAAAATTCAACTATTATTTATATATTTGCAATCTAACAGCTCAATATTAAGCTATGGATGAAAATATTTATATTTTATCTGATGCCGAAATACGTAGAAGGATAGGAAAGAAACTCTATGATAAACAATATCCATTCTGAACTAAAATTAAATTTATAAATTCTAACCTCCATGGGGAATGCTCTAAATAGACAAAATATTTTAGCTATTTTCCTATCGAATACAGAAAATTTCTTTAACTTTGCATTATCCAAGCGGAAGAGAAATGCCACAAGGATGAAAAGAGTCTTACTCTCTTTCTCAGCTATAACGAACCGCCAATTCAATCATCAATCTGAGAGAAGTGAGATTAGACGCTCATTTCTATTTATGTGTAAAAGCTGTAACCTCGGTATGGGGTGAAGTAACTATACACAATATAGAGGGCAGTTTATTCTTACCGACAATCATTTAGGTTGAGGCCTTGGCGGGCCTGTTATAGCTATGATTAAGGTGGGATAAACGCCCCTCTTTTTATAGTAAGTGATATATTAGGTTGTATTAAGTATTGTCTTAGGAATAAATGAAAAAGAGGTCTATCATAATTCTTTCGCTTTTATTTTCGCTGTCCCTCATTGCGTGCCATGATATTGCTGAGCCCCAAATAGGGGAGCAGGTGTATGTTCCGGTTAAGCCTGATTATAATAACCCTTTAATGTGGAATATAATTCTTAATGATTCCACAGGTGAAGGTGCCGACGTGTTTTATATTCCCTCAACTTGGGAATATGACTGGACCACCACCGACGGTCGAATCTGTCATTATGCCGACCCTTCACGCGAAGATCATCGAGCGGACATGGCAATAGAGATGACAGGCGTGGCCGACTATATGGCTGAAGGAAACCGTTTCTATTCCCCATACTATCGCCATATTACCCTCGATTCATGGGCAACCCTAAACGAGGATACAATCAATCGTCGTTACGGGGAAGTCAGCTTTGAAGATATTCGCAATTCTTTCAAATATTTTTTAGAAAATAAAAATAATGGTCGTCCTTTCTTTCTTGCCGGTTTCAGCCAAGGAGGAAAGTCAGTTGTCGAGCTCCTAAAAATAATGGATGAGGACACTCGGAAAAGAATGATCGCTGCATACGTGATGGGATATAAGGTAACTCCCGAAGACATAGCCTCTTATCCATATATTACAGCAGCACAAGATTCAATCGACACAGGAGTGGTGATTTGTTATAATTCCGTATCCGATGTTAAATATTTAAAACCGGTGGTCAGCGCTCCTAACGTAATGTGCATAAACCCAGTAAATTGGCTCACTGATTCCACCCCAGCCACCCTTAACGATACAATCACTGTTACTCTTGACCCTCAGGCCAAAGTATTAGTAGTGGAGGGTTACGATGGCAGCTCTTTACCCAATATCCTCGACATTCTTAACACCGGCGATTACCATGGTGCTGAGCCATGGCTATACAGCGAATGTCTCCGTAAAAACTTCCGCCAGCGGAGAGAAAATTTCAATAAATGAAGATTGTTTATATATTCATGTTTTTTCGATACTGAGCTGGCGTGATTCCGAACACTTTATTAAAGTGACTGTAATAAGTGGCGCGTCGCACATAGCCACATTCCACTGCTATTGCATCGATGGTCCAATCTGGATGTTCTTGAATAAGCTTCACGGAATATTCCACTCTAAGTTTATTGATATAGTCGTTGGGATTTAGGCCGGTGAATTTATCAATCAAAGCCACGATTCTGGCTCTTGATAATCCGCAAACCTCAGCAATGCTATCACGGTTGAAATTCTGATCCTTAAACAAATTGTCACTCATCAGAGTGTGTTGCATCTTTGTGAAAGTCTCAAAATCCTCTTCATTTCCCTCAGAGAAATCAAAATCCATTTTATTCAACTCTAAAAGTTGGTCCACTCTCTTGGCCGCAATCTTCTGCTGGCGAACACTCGAACGATAAGCCCGCCATAGAATAAGAAGAATTAATATCACCAAGATTCCAATGCCGATTGCAGAAATCATCCAGATATGTTTCTTTTGCAAAGACACTTTCATATTAAGCAGCTCCATTTCCTTCTCATTGAGAGAAAAGAGAGAAGCCATCTCTTGGGTGCGTAAATTATTCTCTCGTGCTGTCAAACTGTCTTTGATTAATGCAGCTCTTTGCGCCAGAGAATAAGCTTCCCGAAACCTTCCTAATCCTGCTAAGGCCTTAGAATCAGATTCTAACAAACTACGGTAATCATCGTTTATTGTATCCCCCTTTGCAAGAATGGGATATAGTGGGGCAGTAAAATCCATTACAGTCTTCCAATTGGAGGAATCAAGAAGGTAATCCATGATATAAGCTCTACCAATGGGGCTCGATGCATAGTCTGTTGCCATAAATTTATTGTACGCATCTTTGGCTTCATCCCGTTTTCCGGCCCTTTCTGCGCAAGAAGCAATCCGAGCGTAGGCGTAGGCTCGCTGTTGATCTGTGAAACCTTCCGGCGCACCTCCTAATTTATCAATCCGTTCAATAATATCGAGCCGTTTTCTACCTTCTTCCAATCCCTCGTTAAACTTTTCATCCGTATATAGTTCCACTATCTTTACCCCGTAGGCAGCCGATACATTAGCTAATGTGCGGACGTTTTTAGAATTTGAGCCCTCGGAGATGATTCTGTCCAAGTATTGATATCCTTGTTTGCGATCGCCCATGGCAAATGAAGTTTTACTCATGGTGGTGAGGATATTGAAAAGGGCAGCTTCATTATTCAATTTGCGAGCTATCTTCATCGCTTCAGTTGACGATGCTATGCTTCCTTGAAAGTTGCCATAATATGCCTGGGCTGTAGAAAGAAGTGTAAGAGCATTTAATCGCTCCTTATCATGGTGCGAGATAGAATCGTCTGAAAGAACTTCTCGAGCATATTTTTCTACAAGTGAAAACATCCTCTTCTCATTATATGCCAAACTCCGAAGCAAGGAAATTTTGTAGGAGGGAAGTGATGACTTTTTCTCACTTTCTATTTTATCGAGAATAAGCAACACGCTATCGGGAGATTCCACCAATAAATTACGAATTTCTTCTTCCGATGCTACCGATCTCCCGACACCTCTCATTCCTGGAATGTGCATGAACAGAATTATTATCAATATGAGCAGACGAGTTGTTTTCATGGCTGCAAAGTTATAAAAAATTACTTTATGAAAACTATTTGTGGGAAGGAAACTAAAATGAGAGTGAAAGGACATAAATTATTGATACTCACAGAATAGACAAAAAGAGTACAAAAATGAGTACAAACTTTACAGGCATGTACTCATCAAAAAAGGGAAATAAGTACAAACATTAGGACTTTTAATTTGACTTATCATAAAGTGAAATATAACTTTGCAAACCTAACAATTAATTAAAATAAAAATCTATGGAAACTAACATTTCTAAATCTATGAGAAAACTTTTGCTTTTCTTCCTTTTGCTGATTCCGATGTTCGGTTTTACAGCTTGCGGCGATGATAATGACGAGCCTGACACTCCCCCGACGCAAAATCCCACTGTGGTGAAAGTTGCCACGGTGACTGCTCAGTACAAAATTCTTCTCGGTCAAGCATGGTTTGATTTCTTCGATATTGTAGTTAACTACACCTCTGTGGGAGGAGATAAAAAGGTGGTTTTGACAGAAGATATGATGGAGAACTTCACGTTGCCCTATTCTGAATCGCCAAATACTTTTATATGCTCTATTGTGGCCAAACCAAAAAGCACTCATCCAGAGATTAAAGAGAATGGAAAATACAATTTATCCAACGATATAGAGGCCTCAGTTTTTGGGAAAGATGCTAACGGAACTGAAATAGATGGTTTCGGCTATATGGGTAGCAATTATTCCGTTTTCCCTGAAGCCTCTGCCAAAGAGTTAAAATCTAAAATGGAAAAAGAACGCACTCTCCTTAACTTTTCATATACTTTAGAACCCTCCGACATCAGACAGCAGTAACAAAAAATGAAGAACAAGATAATAATATTGAAGACGGGATTATTCCTGTCTTCACTCTCGGTATTGCTTTCCGGATGCCAAGACAACATAAATTCTGAGGAGAGCTCATATAAAACTGTCTTGAATATAGATGCAGCAAGTGATACCTACAATCTTAGCCATAATAATAAACAAGGAACTTGGGAACTAACCTCTTATCCTGAGTGGGCCACTCCTGTCGATAGTTGCGGAAATGTCCAAACCGACCTGAAGATTTACTTTGAGAGCAACGGAAGAGGCGAGGATCGCTCCGGCGAGTTGGAAATAACCTATAACGATGGCTCAAAACAAAAAGTCCAGGTTAATCAGAGCCGTGCAAACGAAAGTTTTCATCTTGAAAGAGCCCAAGGTGTGGGGTGGGGAATGGATGTCGGCAGCTACATGGATAGTCGTGGTCTTACCGATCAGATTTTCAATACTGAGAAAATACGTGCTTTCAATAAGAATGCTGTCACATATTCCGTGGGCAATAAGCTAAGTATCCTCTACTTTCAGGGAGAAAGCATTGACAAAGTGCAACAGTCGCTTACTGCTTCCCTAAATCTTAATGTGAAAATCAGTGCATTCGATGCCACTCTTAATGGAGCCTTCGACAAGACGTCAATGAAAGATTCGCAACGTTATTTCTCTTGGATGCGAGGCACATTCCAGAAGAAGCAGGTTACGATGCACATTGATGTGACCGATGCTCAACGCAACAATCTTTTCACCCATGACTTTGCAATTATGCGTCAGCGCGTCATTGATTCTGAAGGGTCAGAGGAGGCGATTCGAGAGCTAATTGAAAGATATGGCACACATTATATATGGAACGCCGGGTTGGGAGGATATATTGATTATTTCTATTCCTTTGTTCAAAGCATGGAGTCGGATAAAATGAATATTAAAGCCGCCTTGCAGTGCAGCTATGAGAAAAAATTCGGTCTAAAGGCCACTGTGGAATATAACACGGCATTTGAGGCTGCAAATTCGGAGAAAATAGAAAAATTCTTTGTGCGCGGAGGAGATGCAATGACCCTCACAAACTGTGTGGCCTCAGGAAATATCGGAGAACAGCCCGTGACTGCTTGGCAAACTAAACTTGAAAAGGATGATCAATTCGAACTTATCACATTCAGTCTAAGAAGCATCTCATCCCTTTTCCCTAACGACGCACCAACAAGAATAGCAACAAAAATTGATGACTACATCTCCAGAGTGCTGTATTATAATAATCTACCGCTTACTCGATCGGAAAAGAAACGTTAAACCTTTAAGAAATGAAAATAAAACTAACCAATATATTAGCCATCATTTCCTTTACCATGCTTGCCTTGGGCTGTAAGGATGATATAACTCCGTCGGGAGGGGAACAAGTGACAGATAAGTTGACCGAACAAATCGGTCATTTAGCTGCCTATCATAATCTGAGTGTTCCTGGAAGCAAGGGATGGAAAATTGAAGAGACTCCTCTCTGGGCCACTCCTGTAAATAAAGAGGGAGCTGCCGGCTCTCAAATCCGAATGTTGATTGAATCAAATATCAATGATTCCGACCGTGAAGGCTGTCTGAAAGTCAGATTAGCCGATAATTCTCTGATAGAATATAATCTTCATCAATACTCACGCTTATCCGACGATAACAATGCCAGAGTTAATGAAGAGTATCTTGAGTTGACTCGGGGAGTGGGCTATGCAATTGATGTATTTGGACAAACCGAATTTGGCACGGAAAAATATGATATGAAATATGAGGTGGTTAATGTTGAGAAGCTTAACCATTACCTCGATTCCATAGGTGAGCCGGATGCCTTCATAGATGAAGACCGTTATTATTCAGAATCCAATAGTTTTGTGGGTTCTTCAATTTCAGCGGTTGCTAATAAAATCTCAGTATCAGCTGGCATAGAGGGAGAAATAGGGGCATTTAAGGGTTCGTTAAGTGGGTCGTTTGAAGACTCGAGCACAGTCAACGATACTACCGGTTATGCTCTTAAAGAGATAAAACATGTGGTTGGCTCGCGTTATCTAAGAGCCGGAGTCCTACGCGAGGCATTGGCCAACGGAGGAAAAGATATTTTTACTTCAGATTTCATTTCTAAAGTGGAAGCTATGGGCGACAATCCTCAGATTGAAGACCTCCGCAGTTTTGTAAATCTTTTCGGCACTCACATCATCGTTTACGGGGAAATAGGAGGTGCCATGCAGTTGGCACTCGAAATGCACAGCACCCGGAAGATTTCGGAAAGAGACATTTCAGCAGCTCTTGAAATCACGGCTGGAAAGGCCGTTAGCGGTGGTGCAAATGTTGATATAAAAGATCAGACACAGCATTTTGCAAGTTCTTCAAAAATCTCATTCTGTAGTTTTGGGGGCAACAACATAATTGACCCCATATACCCAGGCACCGATTTTAACACTGCCATGCAGAATGTGATTACAGCCGAAAACCTTTCTCATTTTGTTGACGGACTCTCTACTAAAGAGAATGCCAAAGTGGTAGATGTTAAACTGATACCGCTCTCATCGTTAATTGCCAATGAAAACACAGCCAAGCGGTTGCATGAATATATTGTTAATGACTATCAATTTGAGAAGACAGGAAATCATTCGTTGAAATATGCCGTGTCAGGCTTCTCAACTCAAGACAACTATTGTGGTTCGCTCTATCTTCCGGAGATTGATGTTAGAATGGAATATTATAGAGAGTCGGTGCCTGAAATTTCATCCGATAGCCGTTCCACTATTGTCTATTCAGGCACAGGTTATGGCATGAGTTATGATGTTGGCTTCTTCTTAGGTGACGGAAAGCATAAACCGGGAAAGCTTAGAAAGCAGAGGAATGGTTCCTTCAAGTATGAGCCTCTGGATATCAGTCTTAACCAGATATCAACGCTCTATGTGGATGCTTCCGGCGATTTAACCCTTGCTCCGTCGGGATATGCTTCAGATTATATTAATAAGAAGTTTGAAAGCCATCCCATGCCTCCTTCAACAGATATTTCCCCTGCACACACTTTAAAAGAGCTTAGTGAATTTTCTCCTGAGGGATATGATATAAGCGCTCGCACACTCGACCATAATAAATGGTCCTATTTCCCGGCTTTAATGAGGATAGTTGGCCGAACAGCCGATTATCAGTCAAACAAAGAGATAGTTGATTTTATTAAGACCGGCAAAGCGTGGATTAATATGGAGCTCGAGGGTTTTAGCTGGTTGCAGGGAGATCCTGAATTTACTGCATACTATTTCAATCGCAACAACTCTGAATGTGGAATCGGGTCTGCATCGATGCCACAGAATTGTGAGGAATTTATGGATAAAAATATTATCTATAAGAATGGTAAACTTACCTTGAGATTTCTTATACCTGCCGGAGCCACTTCAATGGCAATGGAGATATTCCCTTATCTCAGTCAGCGTGGGTGGGGAGATAAGTTTGCAAAAGATAAGAATGGAAATGAAATATGGCCTTCGATGTATCTTACCTATGAAGATGGAGTCAAAGGCGTAACACCACGGTGGCGATGAATAAATATCTGTTTATAATTTTTTCACTACTTTCTATATTTATCTCGGCGTGTGAGAAAGAATCTCACACGCCGGGATTCTCAACTTCTCTTCCTTCTTATTTAGAGTTGGATGCCAGTTGTCAGGTTTTGGAGATACCCTTGGGAGGAATTGGGAATTGGAGGGCATCAACAGATTGCAAATGGCTCACCGGAATAGACACCTTGGGCAAAGAAGGGGAGTCGTGTAGAATATACATCGAGCAAAATGATGGTCCCGCTCTTAGAAAAGGCAAAATGACAGTTTATCCCGAAAAAGGTGAAGCGGTTGACATATTTTTGGATCAACTCCCCATTGATAGCAATGGATGGGAAGATGTGGTCAAACTCCCGCATAATTTCGGAATAGGTTGGGGATATGATGCCAAGACCGAGGTGGCGGATATTTCTGGAGTTAGAGGGCAGATATTTAATGCAGAGGAACTGAAGAAAGTATATAAAAATAATAAAGCATCAGTTGCCCTAAACAGCACCGGAGTTTCTCAGGAGCTTATCTATGATAATTCAGCAGAAGCAATCTCAAAGAAAATCAGCACAACAGTTTATGGTGAAATTGATCTTAAAGCTGCCTCCGTTAAAATAGAAGGAGAGTATGCTCAGCAAATTTCGGAAAAAAAGAATCGCCTGTATGTATGGTATCGCGACTGGCGTCAAGTGAAAGTTTGCTACATCACCGTTGATATCCGTGATAAAAACAGAGCTCCTCAATGCTTCACCTCCCAATTCTCTAAATGTATTTCAGACGTAGCCAATGGCAAGATGACTCCGGCTGAATTTGTAAAAACGTATGGCACTCATTTAATCCAACGCTCTTTCTTGGGTGGAAAAATGGATTATTATTTCACAGTTAGCAACGACATTAAGGAGAAGGTTGAGACCATCACTCTTACTGTATCGGTAAAATTTTTAGGGATTAAAAAGTCTTCCTCCAGTGTAAAGGAAAACACGTGGATTGATATTAAGAAAGACTTTATAGGTAATTTCTATGTGAAAGGAGGAGGCGGTGTTGGTGCTGATGTTTCGGCCTTATTCGCTTTCTATTGCAATCGAGGAGAGGCGTTGCCAGAAATATACAGCGGAAAAATTGAGGAATGGCAGAAAGTCTTTTCTAATCCAAATTTAGTTAATCCGGAAGATCTCACGCTTGTTAACTTTTATGTTCAACCTATATGGGATATAGTTAAGATGCAAGAATCAGAGGCGGCAGAAAAGATAGAGAAGTATATCAGAGAGGAATATTTGAGATGAGTTTTTTTGTGCGAAAGATATTTAATCTAATCTTAATTTTTATCCTACTATTTACAGGCGGATGTTCTGATAATGACCCCGCGCAGTCAACAATTGCCACGAATAAAAAAGTTATTCTTGTCAGTCCTATTGGAGGATTTGGAGATGCCGGATATAATGACTTGATTATGCGAGGGGTTATGCAGGCTTACAAATCTGCTGGATTCCAATTATCAATAATATATCCCTCCGAAGAGGAGGAGGTAAGGAGGTTGATAGAAGAATTTTGCGTTGTGGAAGTTGACTCTCCCCATCTCCTTTTCTTGGCCGACAGTAATTATAGCGTTTTTTTACCACGTCATTGTTCCTTGCCTGAAAATAAAAAAATACTTGTGTCGGATGTTTCAAGAGAAAATGTGCCGGAAGGAATCACATCTTTCAGCATTAGCAGAGCCGGAGTGTATTACCTTGCGGGTCGAATGGCTTCTCCTCATTGTAGCGCAACTATCATAGCCGCTATGCCGGGCGATCAACGTCTTGAAGAGGCTATTAGCTCTTTTCAGGAAGGATTCGGGAAGGAGGTGGAGGTGGTCTATTTAGACGAGGATGAGAAAGGGTATAACTCCCCCGAAAAAGCATATAAGAAGATGGGGGAAATTGATAATTCTTTCGTTATCCCTCTTGCAGGAGGGTCAAACAACGGCATTTATAAATACTCTCGTGAACAAGATTTCTGGCTCTCCTTAGTCGCCGGTGCAGATATAGATTGCCAAAAACTGAGCCCAAGGGTACCGTTCTCAGTTGTGATTCATATTGACCGGATAGTAAAAGATCTGTTAATGGAATGGATAAGTAGCGGTTTTAGAGAGTCGCATTATACTTTTGGGCTGACCAATTCAGGAACGGAGATAATCATTAGTGATGTTTTTTCAACTTGGTCTAACATCTGGGAGGATTATTATCTTGAAAATGATTATTGGGAGGAAGCGAAATATAAGTATTTTGACGAAGCTATTAGAAAAGATTTACTATGAAATTCAAATTTATACTTTTGATATCACTATCATTCCTGTTAATATGTTCCTGCACAGACACTATTCCGGAAGATAAAGGTTCGAATGGGAAAAGCGTTTGCCTGGCAGTTGTTCTTCCGGGAGGAGAAGAGAAATGGGGGGACGTAGTGAACTGGTGTGTATCAAATCTCCGAAATTCGGGAGATACAGAATTAAGATTTCCAAGGATTGAGATCGAATGGAAAGATGAAAATGACAGTGATTTAGATGATTATCTTTATTCAGTTTCCCGAAATAATGATATAGATGCCATTATCGGGCCATTCTCATCCACAAATGCTCGAAAAGGAGCGGAAGAATGTCGGCGCAGTGGGAAACCGATTCTCCTTCCGATGGCTACATCAGTAGAAGTGCAGCGACTCTATGCCGGATATGATAATATATGGAATCTTGTTGAAAGCGACTTAACACAGTGTGAGCTATTAATGCTGCAAGCCCGTCTTTATGGGAAAAAAGAGGTTAGTCTTTTGTCGTGTGACACTGATTATGGGAAAAGTTTCAGCGATTGGTTTTATTATTTAGCTGCGGAGGCCGGAATGAAAGTAGGGGAGATGCTCACTTATTCTAATGAGGGTGAGCTTCGCAATGACATAGATAAACTAATTGAGGATAACGGGCACTATAACAATGCTCTCATTTTTGTTCCAGACTCTGATTCGGATTGTCTTATATTCGCCGACGAATATGAAAATATTGTAAACAAGAATCCAAAAAAGGAATTTCCTCAAGTGTTATGCTCGGATAATATGTTCAACCCTTCTCTGGTAGAAAAGATGGGAATGAGAAGTTATGAAGGTCTTGCTCCTTCCTCTGTTCCCGAATCCGGGTTTAATGAGGCTTACTATTCTCGTTTTGGAAGGTACCCAGTGCCCGGGGAAGCCCATGTTTATGATGCCATTCTAATGACAGTATACGCTTTCTTTTATGCCGGTATTAATCAATCCTCACTTAGAGATGCCTTACATTCCATAACTTCCGGTAATGAAAAATGGAATTTGAGTTGGCTCCCCGACGATATGACTCTTGCTTTGCGCGAAATTGCCAGAGGCAAAAGATTAAATCTTGGAGGAGTGACAGGCGACTGGACTTTCGATAGAAACAATAAGACCAGTGTTTTAAACACCACCTACTGTCATTGGCTCTATTCAAAAGGGGAATACAGTATATTAGAATACCTTTCTACTGATGGAGGAGTAAGAACTACCTCCCAAACACAGGTATGGGAAAGAAAAAATTCTGAATTGCAGGAATTAGACACCTCTTCTGTTGAGATTGATTACCCTGCAAAAGAAAATAATTGGGCTTTGGTTATTTCAACTTCTGACGACTGGGCGAATTATCGTCATCAGGCAGATGCTCTTTCAATTTATCAACTCCTGAAAAAGAGGGGTTTCGACGATGACCATATCCTTTATGTCAGTGAAGATAATATTGCGAATAATCCGGCAAATCTATATCCGGGAACGGTGAAGGTGCGCCCCGATGGAGAAAATCTTTATTGGAATGTGAAAGTGGATTATCATTTGAGCCAACTAAAAGTTACCGATTTGGAGAGTTTGTTGACAGGAAAGAGAAGCATAGATTTTCCGGAAGTAATTGAAAGCGGAGAGAACGACAATATTTTTATCTATTGGTGTGGACATGGAATGAGCAATTCCTTAGCTTGGGGCGAGAAACTGATGAGCAGTCAATATTTGGCTTATCTTTTTCGAAAGATGAGCGAACAAAAACAGTTCAGAAAGATCTTCTTTGCATTAGACGCATGTTATAGTGGAACTATAGGTCGAGCATGCGAGGGGATACCAGAAATTTTGGTGATGACAGCTGCCAATCCTTTTGAACCATCCAAGGCTGACATGAAGGATCCTGAGATGGGAATTTGGCTCTCAAACGGATTCACTCGCGCTTTTGAGGAGACACTATCCGAAACTACTGATATTTCTATTCACGATCTTTACCATATTCTGGCAAGACATACTGTTGGAAGCCATGTAATGCTCTATAATTATGTAAAATTCGGGAATATGTATGAAAATCGAATGAGTGAATTCTTTCCCGATTGATGTTAAAATAAGTTAAAATTCTTAACATGTTAATTAACTTTTCATTCTGCAATTTTAAATTCTTAATCGTGCTTTAGCTATTTTAAATGGGAGGTGCATTCAAAAGATATGGTTGGTATAAAATTTTTTTATTCTTTTCATCTTCTATATAGATTTGTAAATCAATGATATAAAAACGGCTTTGTGAATTAATTGAAAAAAAGTTGAAAAAAAATTGACAAAACTCAGAACAATTTTTGAGTTTTTTGATTTTATATGTCAAACAGTGTTAAATTTTATTCCATAATTCTAATTTTAATTAATTCTATCAAGCTATGACTAGACACTTTAGTTGGATCGCGATCTCCTCAGTTATTTTGGGATCATCCATCTACTCCTTCTCAGAGAAGGTCACACTCAACGAAGCTCAATCGTTAGCTACTGAGTTTGTAAAAGCAAAAACCGGCAATCAGAATGCCGAAGTTTCGCTCAAGCCTGTATTCACAGCCGGCACAGAGTCTAACCCCCTCTATTACGTATTCAACTTAGCCAATAATTCTGGCTTTGTAATGGTATCAGGGGAGAACACGACATCACCCGTGCTTGGATATTCTTTCGAGGGTGCATATCCTGTGAAGAATATGCCCGACGGAATGAAATGGATGCTCTCAGGTATTGAGCGTGAAATCAAGAATGCGCCTTCAGTTTCAAGCACAATGGCGGTAAGCGACCTTCGAAAGGTTGCTCGCAAGTCGGCCGAAAAGGCAGACAAAAAAGAGCTTAACACTCCGAGTTGGAGTCAGGAAGGTCCCTTCAATGCCATGATTCCTGGTCAGCCTCTTGTTGGTTGTGTCGGAACAGCTATGGCAACAATAATGAAATATTATAACTATCCGGCAGCCGGAACAGGCTCTTTCGACGGAGTTGATTTCGCAACATCCTACGACTGGGATAATATGCGTATGGACAACTACCGCTCGGGTTATAGCCAGACAGAGGCTGATGCCGTTGCTACTCTAATGTATCATGCATCTAAGAGTATCGCCACTCAATACGCCATGTCAGGGTCGAGCGCTTACGAGGTTCGCGTGCCAGGCGCTCTTTCCACATATTTCGGATACGATCCCGGAGTTTCATATAAAAAACGTTCTGAAGTGGCTTCTCAGCAGGCATGGGATAAACTGGTAAAAGATGAAATCGACGCCGGTCGCCCCGTTCTCTACTGCGGACAAGATGTAACGGCAGGTCACGCATTCGTTTGTGACGGTTACGATGGAGAATTTCTTCATTTCAACTGGGGATGGGGTGGTTCAGCCAACGGTTACTTCCGCAGCACAGCTCTCAATCCTACAGTAAGCCGCCAGCACTTCTACAATAACCTGAACACTATTATTTATAATATCAAGCCTTCGAGCGGCACGATGACTGCTTGGTCGCCAATCCATATCACAGCCGATGGTAATCAGGTCGGTATGGGCGCCAACTTCACAAGTCTTGCATCAGGTGAAACTTTCTCAGTAAGAGTAGGAAACCTTAAGAACGTTACTCACGACGATTTTGCCGGTAAAATCGCTGTAGCTCTCTGCGATGCCAACGGTAGAATGAAAGCTCTGCTCAATTCGCCTTCAAATTTCACAATGCAGTCAATGGGTTATCTTTTCGACGGTTACATGACTTTCTCCAATTGCAAGCTTACTGCCGGAACTTCAGTTGCAGATTCCGACCGCGTAAGAATCGTGACTCAGGCGAATGGTCAGACAGAATGGCTCCCGGTTGCCGGTGAACTCCTCACAATCAACGAGCTAAATCCTTCCGGCAGCAGCGCGAAGATGTTTAACGTCAACTTCCCCTCGGGATTAGCAGGCGTAACAGTAGAAGGTTCAGCAAATGTAATTCCCGGTTGGGATTACACCTTCAAGGTTGTTCCAGGCAATCCAGTTGAAGATGTAGTGACTGTAAAAGCCAACGGCGTCACTCTCATAGCCTCCGGCAATAGCTACTCTATAAAGAACGTGCGCGAGGATCAGAACATCAGCATCCTTGTTCAAAAAGCAGCCGACGTAAAAGAGAAACGTTCAATCTGGGTAGGAACTCCCGGAACACTTTCCTCAATTATACCGGAGTCGGAGACAGGAACTATTAAAGATCTCACTCTCTTCGGCACAATCGATGCTCGTGACTTCACATTCATGAGAAATTCAATGAATCTCACTCGTCTTGACATCTCAGGCGTAAACATCACAGCCAATGGTAACGATCAAGCAAATGCAATTCCCCGCGAGGCTTTCCGTGGAAAAGGAGCTTTGAAAGAGGTTGTGTTGCCCTCATCAGTGAATCGTCTTAACAACGGATGTTTCCGCCAGTGTGGAATCACTTCAATTTCTATCCCCGGAAATGTAAATAAATATGAATATAACATCTTCGTTGGTTGCACCGCTCTACGTGACATCTATGTGGGTCGTACAAACGCTGAATTTATCAACTGGTGTGTGCTTTCAGGTGTTAAGACCGACCTTGTAACCCTCCATGTTCCCAATCAGGCGGCAGTAAACAATTACAGCAAGGCAGAAAACTGGAACACCATTTCCAATATCATCGTTGATTCTCCTGTGGCAAGCAACAACGTTCTCTTTGCGGTTCAGGAAAATAACGAAGTTAAATTTGAAACTGCTTCAGAGACAGGTTCTTTGCAGAAAGGTTCGGTTGTTTCATTCAAGGCTTCTCACATCGCCGACAACGACAACAAGATGGAGGTTTATGCCAACAACACTCGCCTTGTTCCCAATGCCGAAGGCCTCTACAATGTTACCCTCGCCAACAACACCATTATCCACTTCGAGCTAACTTCTCCCATGGCAGTTGATTCTCAGAAATCAACTTGGACTCTCACTGCTAAGAACGGTTCAATCGGTATGTTCTCAGATGCTGTGAATGTGATTCCCCGACAAGAGTTCACAATCCGTCTTAACGCCCTCAACATACCCGCCGGTTACGATCAGGCATATTGGGGAGCCGCTCTCACAGACGCAGCTGGCAATATCAAGGAATTTATCTCTCCGGTGAATGTTTGGTCGGCAGGACCCGGCGATAGCCACAAGCTTAATGTGGTTTGCAAGGTGAACGATTCTAATGTTCGCGAAGGCAACCAGATTCGTATCGTTACCTCTTTCAATAAGAAAAACTGGAACGTTGTGAAGGGTGCTAATGCAGAGATCGTAGATGCGCTTCCGGCTCTCAACAACATGACTCCGGTCTATAACATCAATGTTCCCTCGGTTGATAATGCCTCGGTTTCAGGTGTGACTTCAACAGCGGTTCGCGGTCGCGACCTCACCCTCAAGATTGTTCCCAACTCGGCAGCATATCGCGTGGATCTTGCAGTGAATGGAGTGACTGTTCTTCAGAACCAGCCCACAGTAAACTATCCCTTCGTAGCAATGGAGGATATGAACTTCGATGTTAAGGTTTATGATCCTAAAGCAGAAGGCAGTGTAACCTTCAATGTTCAACCTGGAGAATTATACAAGGCCGTAACGGCAGAGTCTGTAGCAGCTCACGTAATTGTTACAGGGGAAGTTTATAGCCAGGATTTGTCGAATGCTTTCCGCCAGCCTTTTGCAGCTCGAACAATCAAGAAACTTGACCTTTCAGGAGTTAAGATTGTTGCAAATGTATTAACACCGACATTAGACACTGATAAGTATGCCGACTTTATCCCCTCCAACCTCATTTATAATCCCAGTGCAACTTCTTCTGTAATGCCAATAGTAGAGGAGATAATTCTTCCCAACTCCGTTACAAGAATTGCAGATGGTGCTTTCCAGAATTGTGCAAACCTTAAGGAAATCACTCTTCCATTAAGTCTTGGCACTGATAAAGTTGAAGTTGGAAGATATGCATCAGGTTCCATTAAATATGGTTATCCATTAGGAGCCCAGGTATTTAAAGGATGTTCCTCATTAACCACGATATATATCCCCGGAACTCCTTCCACAGTCGGTGGACGCCTTGTAGTCAGTCATTTCAATCCAGCAGCCTCTGCAAGTCCTGCCATCTACATGGATCCTGATTTATCTTCCTACGATCTTGGTTTTAGAAATCCAGAAACCAATAAGCCTGACGGTTCAAAAGTAACTGTAGTTGTTCCCCAGGAATATCTAACAGTATATCAGACTGCCTACGCTAACACTAATAATGGTAACCCTTGGAAAGCTCATGGCTACAACATCCTCTCCGAGAATCCAGTATATGGTGTAGAATTCGATCCTACACACGTAAAGGTTGCTGAAGGCACAGACGTTACAGCAATGGCTTCATTCCTCGGCGACAATGTTTCTCTCGAAACTATCTCCACTGAAGGAAAGCTGATGCTCACCAATCCCCAGGCAAACTGCAAGGTCTATGACAACGATGAAGAAATCCAGCTCGCAGCCGACGGTTCAATCCCCGTTATCTTCCACAACCCTGCGAAGAATGCTGCCAAGGCCGGTAACCATGAGATTAAGGTGGTTTATACCTACGATGTAAACTTCGCCTCCACTTCTCCTATCTTCAAAGTTTCTGCTGAAGAGATTCCAGGAGCAACATTCACCAGCAGTGACGACCATAATCATTCACTCAAAGGTGTGGCTGAAAACTCCGAAGTGAGATTCAAAGTGGAAATGGCCACTGAGCTTAGCGAAGGTCTTGAGGCACGCGTAATGTCGGGCAACGAAGAACTCGCAGCAGATGCCAACGGTTTCTACACCATCTCAATCGCGAATGCAAGCAAGAGCATCGACATCTTCGCAGTTCCCGGTGAAGGCGCAACTCTCAACTCCGATGATCTCGCTGCAATCAAGCCCGAAGAGGCTCAGGCCGTGACTTCAATCTCTCTCGACGGCGAAATGACCTCCGACGATCTCAGCAACGTTAAGGATTACTTCCCCAACCTTGAGTCGCTCGACCTTTCCACTCTCAAAGGTGATCTTCCTGAAGGTGCTTTCGCCGGAATGGAAAACCTCACCACAGTGGTTCTTCCTGAAGAAGTTTCAGAGGTTAGTGCAAATATGTTCAGCGGATGTGGCTCGCTCCAGAGCGTTGATATCCCTGCCACAGTAAGCTCAATCGGTGAAGGAGCATTCAAAGACTGCACATCGCTCGAAAAGATCACTCTTACAGGCGTATCATCAATTGGTGACGGAGCCTTCGAAGGATGCGATAACCTGACCACCATCACTCTCCTGGCCTCCTCGGCAGATCCTAAGAGCGAAGCTCGCCGCAAGGTTCAGAGAAAAGCCGGTGCTCTCAGTTCAAAGGCATTCAACGGTGTGAACCCCAACTGTATCATCGTTCTCGATCAGGGTGTTGAGATGCCCTCAGCAGCAGCCAACTATCTTCTCACTTCAACTGGAAATGTGACCGAAGTTGGTCTCGACGGAACAGAAACCACTCGCGAAGGTCGTGTTTACAGCGCAAGCAGCGACATCAACTTCATCCAAGGATATCCATTGGCAATTCCTCACTCCTTCACTCTCACCGACGGAGCAGTGGTATCTCTTGAAGCTGAAACCAACGATTGGACTGCAACTGTGGTGCCCTTCGATGTTGAAACTATCACCGATGCAGCGAACAATGACATGGCAGTTACTCTCGCAGAAGATGGAGCAGAATATGCAGATGGAAATCTCATCTACACCCTTCCTGAAGGTGGCGAGTCTCTCCAGAGTGTAGAAACGATGAAGGCTAATGTGCCCTACATCATCCGCACTGTAAACAATGGCAAGACTATCTTTGCAGCCTCCGATATCACAGTGCCCGCCACTCCTTCTGAGATCCGCGTTGACGGTAAAGACTTCTCCCTCAATGCCACTCTCGCAGCTCGCACTCTCCCCGCAGAGGATACTTACCTTCTCGACCACTCAGCTTCAGCTTTCGTTCCTGCAGAGGCCGACGAGGATAGCGAAAATGTGGAAGTTGCTCCCTTTACAATCTATGCAACTTCACCAGCTAAGGTTAGCGAAATTATAACCAATCTCCCTGGCACAACCTACATACCCACAGGTATCAACAACACTGAGATGGTTGTTTCAGAATTCAAAGTGGTGAAGGAAGGAAACGCATTGGTGGTTTATTCTCCTGAGAATCGCTCAGAGACTATCTTTAAAGCTGATGGCAGCGCAGTTCGCACAATCAACTTCAAAGCCGGACGCAACGTAGTGAATCTCCCCTCAGCAGGAATCTACATCATTGCTAACACTAAGGTGATTCTCTAATCGAGAAATTGAAATATGAAAATCGCGAAGCCTTGAAATAAGCAGCGCGAAAGCAATTAAAGAAGAGGAGATCGATAAAGTTCGGTCTCCTCTTCCTCTCTAATGTAATGAAAAAAATTATGAATATGTCCTTTCTTCTCTGCAATAACAAAGGGTATGCCTACAAAATAACTTTCTTTGTTTTACCATTCATTTTCACGATGAAAACACCCGCAGAAGGATTCTTCACCTCGCGTCCGTTGAGATCGAAATAAACCGGGCAGCTATCTATCTCATCGGAGCTTTCCACTTTCTCTATTCCTGAGGGACGGTTAACGGTTGTGGTGTATTGGAGCAGATTCTTTTTATCCACAAAATATCGGATGCCAACGCTGTTCTCCGTGATATGATATCCCGGGCTTACTAAGGGAATGGAATTTCCGGTTGAAGGTTCAAAGAGAGTGATAAAAGAAATTCCATCTATTTTATCGACCGCTGTGAAATAATCAGGAGTGGAAGTCTCCTTTATCTCCACAACATCAGAAAGCGGTTGGATTAAAGCCTGGGAAGCGAGAGATTCCGGTTTATTAGTTTCACTTCCTGTGGCTATATAATTTTTAATATCGGCTGTTAATTCCTCCTTGCAATAGATCTCTTTCAGGGCTTTGTTGCGTAAAAGTTTGGATGAATCGCAAAAATCCATGAAGTTAGAGTTGAGGATGAATACACGTTCCAATGCCAAACCTGAAAAGACATCAGTGCCCATCTCGACTACGCTTTCTGGAATAACAATCTCCTTCAGGCCCGGTAAGAAAGCAAAAGCCATGTTGCCAATTGAAGTCAAGTCGGGGCCAAGGGTTATCTGAGTGAAGGGACCAGCGTTGCAAAATGCCACATTTCCTATCTGACGTAGTTTCTCACCTCCAGTGAACTCTGCAAGCTCGCTACATTCGTAAAAAGCTCCGGCATAGATATATTGGATTTCCGGCATATTCACTTTCTTTATTCCCGAATAATCGAAAGCGTAATCAACAACAGTTTTACATTTCGGGAGATTGATTTCTGCAAGCGAACGGGTTTTGTAGAAAGCGTATGACCCTACAAGCTCCACGCTTCCCGGCTTTGCCTCTGTAAAGGTCTTAAGCTTGGTGCATCCTTGGAAAGAATAGCTTGGAATAGTGGTGATTGAGCCGTTGACAGTAACGGAAGTAAGGTCCGTGCAATCCTGAAAACCACGTTGCTTTATAGCCATGGGTTCGTAAACAGTTCCATCTACAGTGTAAGAGTCAGCAATGTTTAGAGCCCCGGTGGGTAAAGCATCTGGATTGGCATAGACTGTTACGAAAGCGTGGTTGTTAACCACAGCAAACACCTCTCCGAGCATATTGTCGGTAAGATTCACCACATCGCCGTTGGCAACCTGTGCTGTTGAGGGAAGTGCTGACAAAGCTGCAGCAACGAATAGCAGTAAGTTTTTCTTCATAATCAATTAAGTTATATTATTTTCAATATTATAGTTTAATTTTCAGAGTCTCGGAGTTATTACATGAATCCATATATTTAAGGATTACCACCCCTTCAGTTAAAGATGAAAGATCAACAGTAGCTCCTGTGCCACTCATCAGAACCCGTCCATCTGTGGAAAAAATTTGGTAATTTGCTAAGGCAGTAAAATAGATGTTGCGGCCCTCCATTCTTATCTTGGTTTCATGTTCAGTTAAACCAATACCAGTCTGTGTCCAATGATTCTCTGTATAATCAGTGAGGAAATAATTTCCATCCACCTGATAAGAGAGACGCACCTTTGTTATATTTCCTATGCCGACGGGGGAATCCATAACTCCATCCGCACCGGCATAAACAGTATAGTCTCCGTTAAAAATTGCTTTAAAATCAGTAAGTTTCGGAAAACCCTCGATACCTTCTCCCGAACGCGGTGTCACCTTCACACGCATAGTGTTTTGGGAAGTTTTGGTGAAGGAGATATCGAACATTTCATATACATTATTCCCTTTTTCTGTAGCCAAAGAATAATTATGAGATGTGCCTCCAGGAATAAAATAAGTGGCATCGGGAACCACATAGCTAATGTAGTCAGGCCAGGAAGGGGAGGCCAAGATATATGCGTCGAGATAAATGAGCGGAGCCACAGTTGCTCCATTCCCGGCCGCAAACATATTTCCTATCGGGAGATTGTTATATAGGGTGGCATATCCATAGTTCTTTGTAGTGGTTGCATACACTTTAGGTGTGAAGTGTTGTTGTCCATTGAACGAAGAATACACGAATTGTGGACTGACCGTTGTGCTGCAAGTGGAAATATAAATTGTATCAATAACGCAGGAATAACCAAAGGCTGGTGGAGTGGGGCGGTCGGAAGTGTTATAATGCCAGAAGCCGGCATAATCTCCAAACTTCACTTTTTTAAGTTTCATGCAATTGGCCGCATAACCCGGACCGATGGCCAAATCGGCATCCACATATTCCATAATCAGACGTGAAAAATCAATTTCAGTGAGATTTCTGCAATAGGCGAATAGGTATTCCCCGGCGAATTGATCTGTGATGACAGATTCTTCAAACACCACTTTCTCCAACCCTGTATTATAGAATGAAGAATCTTCACTTAAAACCGTTTCCCCCCGGAAAGGGAAATTCTTTAGTTCACGGCAATTCTTAAAAGCAGATTCTCCAACCTTCACTATCGGGTTAGGCGATTCCACCGTAGTTAATTTGGGACAATTCTCTGCAAACCTGTCAGAGATCATTGGAAGACGGCTCTCAAATTTTATCTTTTCGATATCCTGACATTGTGCCACCATTCTTTTTCCATAGTTAACCACATTTGCAGGAAGAGTAAGCGAACGAATACCGGAGAGAGCAAAAGCATTATCACCGATTTTTTCCACAGATGAAGGAAGGGTGATATCTGTGAGTTTTGCTACATTGTAAAATGCGTAAGGGGAGATTTCAGTAACGCCGTCGGGAATACGAATATAATCGCTTGAGCTTTGGGGAGGCACGCCGACCACTCTCTTTTTATAAGTCAACATTCCATTTGTGAGCGAAAGATAATTATCTGAAGCGTTCAATAGCTGGAATTTACCGAGGTAATCCATTCTGTTGAATCCTCCATTATCAAAAACTTCGACATCTTTGCATAAAGCCACACTGCCGATAGTGGTATTGCCGGCAAAGGCATCTCTGCTTATATATTTACATTCTTCCGGCACTTGAAAGAGGCCAGTGATTGTGACATAGCTGGATGGAACATTAAGCAGAGTCTTTAGATTTTTAAGATAAAGAACTCCGTCGGAGGTTGCGGAAAGTATCGGCGAGCCATCTTCCACTTTAAAGAGTCTTAGTCGTGGACAATTATTAAAATTCTTCGTAGCATTGCTGACTGTATAGGTATCCTTGACCATTCCAAGCTGTAGATAGCCGGCCGGAATAGTTATCTCAGTCACTTCAGTTAGATTGTCGAGGGCATGTTCCTCAACTGCAGTGATAGTATAGGTCACCCCATCGGTATGGGTGAATGTTGTCGGAAGTTTAAGCTTTGTTGATGTTGGCTGACTTCCACTCCATCCAATCAGACGGCATGTCTTTTTGGAGGTGTTGAATTTGTCGCATTTATATATCATGGCTGATGCGTTAAAAGCAAAAGCCGCGACTGCGACCAGTGATAAGACTTTCCTCATGATGATATGGAAAATTATAGAAATAGAATTTATTTAGTAAGCGAATATAGTCTATGATGCAAAAAAACAACGATGCAAAGTTAGAGTAAAGAAACGGGATGCAAAAATTTGTTAGGTCGGTTATTGCCGCAATAGACTCTTAATAGCCCTAAATTCGTAGGGTTTAACGGTGAAAGTCTATTTGAGTCTATTATAAATACGGTCTATTATAAGTCTATTTTCGTGTTTTCATCGGGGTTTACGGTTAATTCGTCTTGTAAATGAATAGGATTGTTTCTAATTTTGAAACATGAAACAACAAAGTCAGCTACAACAATTATTCTTAACCGGGGTTCTATTCCTTACTTTAGGATTTGGGTGGATGTTGTTCGGATGTTCTCATGAATCCGACAGTTTCCCCTTTAGATGGCGCAAAATAAATTCAAAGGCCGATACACTCACACAACATCTTGACCGGATGTTTTACACTCATGCGCCCCAAAATCAGATAAAGCTTAGGCTCGACTCATTAGAGGTGATAAATAAGAAAACCGGAGGCAATGAAGAATTGAGCAATAGAATTGATTTTTTTAAACTCCTTTTCCTATCTTCTACCGGAGAGGAGGAAAAGTTTGAGAAGGGAGTGGAGGATATGCTTGCAAAAGTTGATTCAGCTTCCAATCCTTACTTATATAACCGTCTTCTCAACATTGTGCCCGACTCCGAGAGAAGAGATGTTGACAAATACGAGAGAATAAATGGGCTGGTGGAATATTTCCGTGATAAAGGAGATCCGCTTCTCACTGCTTCTTGCCTTGTTGACTTAGGGAATCTTCTAAAAAATGTAAGGGATCCGGCGAGTGCCATTTCTGTTTATGAAGAGGCCGACTCCCTTTTTAGAGCCTACGGGATGGATAAGCTTGCTTCATTCAACCGCATGAATATTGCCACAGCCTCCATCATTCTCCGAGACACCGTCAAGGGAGTTGCAATTCTCGAAGAGATGCGTAAGGATCCGGTCATAATGGCCGATTCAGGGATGTATGCCGATGTGCTACATAATCTCTATATCGACGGACGAGTTCGGGATGCTCTTGACTCATTATATTCTATAAAAGGGGAGAATAGCGAGTCGTTAATTGAAACCTTTATGTCGAATGCACTGCTCAACGATGGTGATGTAGCTGGAGCCGTGAAACATGCCCAACTTGCCATTGATAAGGCATTGGAAGATGAAAGCGCCAACGATTATGCAGTGGCTTTGTATGCTCATGCAGATGCTGTCTCGGCTTCTGGCGATACGGTGAAGGCTTACCGCTCGCTTATTGAAGCTGTCGAACTGACCGATGAGATCAGCAACGCCAATGAGCCGGAAGCTATAAAAGATGTGGAAACAGATAGGATTCTTTCAATGCGCAGATTGGAAGCTGAATTGGCCAAGAGCCGTTGGCAATTGAGATTGGTCTGCATCGGATTCGGATTCTTAATTGTCTTAACCCTTTCGGCATGGCTTATCAGAAAGAGAATTAAGAAGTTGCATCAGCGCAGCGAACAGATGAGCAAAGAAAAGGATAAGATTGCGAGAAAATTGGTAGCGACTCAGATAGCTATGGACGAAACCGACAGGGTTCTTGATTCCGTGGGAAAGGCGGTGGTGGATCTAAATGAAGGTAATGGCTCTTCCGATTGTTCGCGAGAGATTGCTAATGCCATTCATACTCATAAGGTGAGAAGCACAGAGCGAGAAACATTCATAGACTCCTTCTCCAGTGTGAATCCGGACTTTGCCCGCAGATTGAAAGAGAAAAATTCTGCAATCACAGAACTTGATGTCAGGCTTGCGTCTTATATTGTCACGGGAATGGATAACAAGATGATAGCATCGACAATGCGTATTCGCCCAGAGTCGGTGAAACAAGCGCGATGGCGGCTACGTTCAAAACTCTCGTTGGCAAAGGGGGCTTCATTAGAGGAAGCTCTGAGAGAGCTTAATCAAAAGGAATAGTTTTCTAAAGTAAAATATTCTAAAGTAAAGAAGAAAGGGTGTCGCTATCAAGACGACACCCTTTTTTCTGAGGTAACAATTTATTTGATTAAAGAATCACCTTCTTGCCTGCAACAATGTAGAGTCCCTTAGGAAGCTCGATGTTATTAACACCTTCTTTCACAGTCACATTGAGAGTCATTCCGTCAACGCGATTCACTGTTAAAGTGACATTTTCTTCAGAAACAATCTGTAATTTACCATTCACAGCTCCAACCTTAATACCGGAGTAGTTTATCTCCTTTACACCAGTAGTTAAAGTTTTGCCGGAATATCCTGTGGAGGTATAGATACCATTGGGTATAAATTCGAGGTCGCTTGTTTGTTGACTCCCGTTGTTGAAAATGATCATCATCTTAGGATTGGCATCCGTAACAGTGCAGCTGAATTTGTGATAGCCGGTAGTCTGATCCAATTCCATTTCCTGGCCTGGCCAGTTGCCCCCCGAATAGTTCTTGTTGTTGTTGGCATCCCAAACCCATGCTTTTACAGGATTCCAATTGGAAGAACTATTATCAAAATAAGCAGTATAGGTTGTGGGATCGGTCGGTTCAATAGGAGGAATAGGATCATCGGGAATTTCGCCTGCACCCTCGATAGTTTTTTGATAACCTGAGAATGTGTAGTAGCCTCCATTCTTCCATACAAGATCGGCAGTTTGAGAGCCACCGGAGCTGAATATTACGCCGGCTTTGTCGGAGATTTTACCGCTTCCTGTATAGGTCCACTTGTAAATGCCATTTCCAAGGTAGGTCATTGCTGAGCCAGACCATGCTCCGGCATACTTGGTGTTACCTTCCCAAACATAAACGTTAACGCCTTTCCAACCGTTATCAGCTTCGAAAAAGACAGCCTGTTCGCCCTCATCCATTGCAGGAGCAATAGGTTCTTCCGGTTCTTCTACCAGGCCACCGCCGCCACCGTTGCCGTTGGGTTTCTCTGTCCAAGTTTCATCAGGCATCGTCTCATCGGGCCAAGTCTGCCAATTGCCGGCAACTGAAGTTGTGGTGTAGAGGTATTTCCCGTCTTCGCCAACCTTTCCAGGTGCTTTAGTCTTATCAGTGTCGAGCACATAAACGCGGATGTTACCTTTACCCGAACATTTGGCTGTAAGTTTGCCATCGGTCACATTCTGAACGTCGCCTGTAACAGCGTCAACGTAGCGACCATTAAGAACGCCTGTGAAAGTGGCATCTCCTGAAATGGTGACAAGAGCGTAGGAATCAACTTTATTGTCGGTGTAGCGGCGTTTGAAAGCCATCTTGCCTGAGCATCCCTCGTTGCTATACTGTCCTTTGCGCAATGCGGGAACAGCAGCACGAATCTTGTTCAAACGCTGGATATGGAGAGCCAAAGGATAGGAAAGGGTAGACGCCATGTTGCCTGTTGCACCGTCATACTCAGCAAAATCCTTAACATTCACATCTCCCTCAATGTATCCTCCGAAATAAGCACGACCAGTCTCCTTGAGAGCCAAGATTGCTCCCTTGTCGATATCCTTTCCTTTCTGGAACTCCACTTCCGATCCATAATATAGACAGGGGATTCCGCGGAATGTGAACATCAGAGAAAGATTTTCAGCCCATGTGGCTTGGTCTCCCTTGAAGCGATAATTGCTATCGGGAGCATAGTCGTGGGAATCAACATACACCACATTATATGTCGCATCATTATATAGGTCGTCTTGCGTGCGCACTCCGTATGCCCCGGAAGCTGAATTAAAATTCCAGTGCATTGCAAAGTCGATCACATTCAGTCCTGAATGTTGTGAATGATCAGGTGAATGATATTCATTTCCGTTGAGCTTATGATTGTTGCTTTTCTTAAGGATAGAAGCAGCGTGTCCTTTGTCATCTATGCCCGACTGGAGACATGATTCCCAGTTGACATGTCCGCTCACTGTTTCATAATCTTGCGAACCCTCTGTCTTTGAGGGAACAGCAACAACATTATCCCATGAGGCGGGATCATAGTCCCACGGATAATTCTTGCTTTCTTTCCATGTATAATAGCAAGGAGAGCAGTTATAGTTGTCACCACGATAAATCACCTCCATGGAGCGGGCACAAACCTCTCCATACATGAAGAAGGGTGTGTTGCCACGCTTTTGAATTGCCTCTGGAGAATTTGCTGCCTCTATGAATTGGGGAATGAAGTTATTATTAAAGGCAAGACGGGGAATATGACCGGCTGTGTCGATACGGAATCCGTCGAGACCCATCTTAATGAATTTTGAGTAGCAATCCACAAGATGTTTCGACACTCCGGGATGTTCCGTGTTAAGGTCAACGCAGTCGCCGGCTATCTGTCCCCACCAGCGGGAGGGGTCATCCCAGTCGAACCATGCTTTATGATGATAATAGTTGTGCGTATCTTTATTGGTGAAGTCGCTATTCTTCATCAAAGCCAAACGCGAACCGTATTGGTCGGCAGGCTGAAGCTGTAGATAATTGTCGGGCAGAACTCCGCCATCCTTGATGGTGAGAGGAATCATCGACTCATTGATATCGGCAAGGTTTTTAGTGTAGTCCTTCTTGAACATAGGAGCCAATGTGCTTTCTCCGAAATTGCCGGTGTGCTGAATCACTATGTCGAGGATAAGTTTCATTCCGCGCTTGTGAACTTCATCAATAAGTTTTTGGAAAGCTACATCAGCGTCGGCTGCCGTTGCCTCCTTATTCACATAACGGTGGTCAACCTTGGAGAAATCCATTGCATGATAGCCATGATAGTCAAGACCGGAAGCGTTTTCAACTATAGGAGTGATCCAGACTGCAGTGAAACCAAGAGCTTTTATATAATCGAGTTTGTCGATAAGTCCTTGGAAGTCGCCACGCCATTCCGGGTCGTTGATATTATTAACTCCATCCCAGCAATACACATTATTTGCCGGGTCGCCGTCATAGAAACGGGTGGTCATCGCGAAATAGATTGTTTCATCGCGGAAGTCTGTGCGGTCGCCTACAAAAGTGGCTGCAAGCGAGGCCATTGCTGAGGATGCAATGGTGGCTCCGCATAGCATTTGTCGTAAAAAATTCATGGTTGTTTAATTAAGTTAAGCATTTGTAAAATGGTGCCTAAAACAATTTTGAGAGGTTTTTAATTTTTCCCTCTATCGCTAAATTGATAGCAAAATTAGAAAAATCAGTTAATTTCGCAAAACCAATTGAATGAGAGATATACTAATCGAAAGTGTATAAAAATTACAAAAATATTGATTTTTAAATGGTTATCACACAATATGTTTGACAACAATATTTTACAACATATTGCCAATCTAAACCATCAACAGAAAGGGCTTGCTTCTATTGCAGTTTTTTCTCCTATCTCATTGAAAAGACTCGGGCCAATTATTCCTTTTCAAAAGCCATTTCAGCCAGCCGGGTAGCCGGCTAAAGTTGTCAGAAACCATATTCGCAAGTTTTCCTACTCCTGCGTTATAACCTTTCTGATAACCCTCATCAATATGTTTATCTTTTAGTTTTCTCACATTACTCTCCGCGTTTTTTGCTCTTGAATATAGTGTTTCGGCATCCTCACGGAGTTTGTTAAGTGCGTACCTCTCATTTCTCAGGCGTTCATGCTCCAGAGCCCTGTTTTTCCTCATGCCAATAACATTGAGTCGGGTATGGGAGGAAAGATAAGTGATTCCGCATTTTTCACATCTTGTAAGTTTGTTGCTTCCGACCCATTCATTTTTAGAAACCTCATGACCACATGCAGGGCACTTTGCAATATGATAACCTAAGTTATCTAAATCCACGTTGGCATTATCCTCAATCAAATCAAGGATAAAAGCGTCCATGCTGCTTAGGAAACGTTTTTCTTCTTTTGGTTTTTCCTCCTTCGGCTGATTTGGGTTTTCAACGTGCCACTCATAGACATGTCTGAAAGTTTGGAGAGCATTCACCTTTCCACCCTTTTTCATTTCCCCACATTTTTCGAGGCGCGCCGAGACTTCACGCATTTTAGAAGCATTCTTGGTATATGCTTGTTGAAGGAGATTGATGAGGGCAAGAATTTTTCGCTGCTCCTCCGCCATCTCCTTCTCTTCCCTTATCATTATCTGACGGATAAATGTGGTTTTATCCTCAGTTTCATTCCAATGGTCGGTTGTTTCGCTCAAGAAAATGTCGTTTTCAATATCGCTTCGTTTGATAAAGTTATAGTTCCGCCCCATTAGATTCATTATATGACATGCATGGAGATACATCGGGAACTCAAGATATCCCAATTTGAATTTTTGCCCTAAATAGCCCTCCTTTATGAGTTTTCCAAAACCTATGTAGATAGTGCATAGGTCGGTCATTATTTCGTTATGGATGGAATCGTCTTCCTTATCCAAACTGTGAATATAGACAACCCTATGACATATTTCATGGGCAAGAGTGGCACGTATAGCTAAAGGATCATTTATATATTTTTCAGATACCGTGATATGGATTTGGTTGGAGAATTTTCGTGCATCAGAAATGTAACCTGCCATTGACTTATCTGTCTCCGCAAACCTGCAAACAGGAGTCACGTAGCCCAGGCCAGCAAACAGAAGCATTTTTCCTGCCTCCTTATTAAGAGATTCAGTAGTTACAGGTGCCTCAAAAGCATCCCCCTGATATAGGGAGTTATCTTTCTTTTGAATATTATTGTCGAGAGCACATAGATATTTCAAAAGATTGCGGGGGGAAAGATAAATTTGTTTGGTGTCCATATCAAGAAAATATATAATAGTGAATTTAACAGATGGCATTTTAATTGAGTCATGGAATCGACTACATCGCCGTAAAGTTAACTAATTTAAAATATAAAAGCAAGTGTTTTGACATATTATTATCCTTATTTTTTAAAAGGGAGGATACCTTCATTAAAACAAGGAGAAATAAATATTATAGGAATATGTTTTATAACATATTGATGCGTATGAATTAATATGTAATAAATTAGTAAATTTGTGGCAAATTTTTGTTTTTCATAGTCCGTTCCAAACGGATTTGGCTTATCTAAATTAATTACTTTATGCAACTTTACAGTAAATGGATTGCGGGAGCGATTCTTGGTAGTTGTGCATTGATGCCGATGTCAGGCTTTGCCGCATCGAACTTCGAGGCCAACCGTACAGACTTCCGTGACGAAACGATCTATTTTGCGATCACCACTCGTTTTTATGATGGGGATCCAATGAATAATGTTCTATGCTGGGATGGTGTGGAACATCAGAAAGCAAACAATGACCCTGCTTGGCGTGGTGACTTCGCAGGTCTGATCCAGAAACTTGATTATATCAAGGCTCTTGGATTCACAGCCATCTGGATCACCCCGGTTGTGCAGAATGCATCCGGCTATGACTATCACGGCTATCATGCAATGGACTTCTCAAAAGTGGATCTCCGATATGAGAGCCGCACGGAATGGGGATGTGCTGAAGATGTGAAGTTTGAAGATTTCATTAAGGCAGCCCATGAGAAGGGTATAAAAGTTATTCTCGATATTGTTCTCCAACATACCGGAAACTTTGGAGAAAATAAATTTTGTAAGCTCTTTGAACGCGATCAGAATATTAAAAATCAGGCAGATATCGAGTCGTGTTTAATTCCAGATGAAGAAAAACTTGGCGGTCAGTCTTATTGGGATCTTCCTAATGAAGGAGATAGAACTCAATATAAGGAGCGTTTCAAGTACATCAAGAACACCGATGGACAAAACCATGATGATAAGAACTATTGGCATCATGTCTCTACTTCATGGAACTGGGATCTCCCCAACCGTTGGTGGGGGCAGATTGCCGGTGACTGTGTCGATCTAAATACAGAGAATCCGGCAGTGGTGGATTATATTGCCGAATGCTATGAAAAGTTTATAGCAATGGGTGTGGATGGTTTCCGAATTGATACAACTGGTCATATCGCGCCACTTACCTTCAACTCTGCATTTATTCCAAGATTTACTCAATTTGCTGAGACTGAGGAAGGTAAGAAGAATCGTTTAAATCATGGAAGCACTCCTTTCTATATGTTTGGAGAATGCTGTGCTCGTTACGGTTCCGTAATATATAGAGAACAGCATGTTCTCTCAAGTCATTACTATACTTGGAAATCAGATCCTGCGTTAGTCACTGAATGGAAAAGTTTTTCAGCAGATTGGTGGGCTAATCAGTTTGTAAAAGAGGGTGCAGAACCTCTTGGAAATATGTTGACATGTGAGAAAGATCCGGGAACGGTTCATAATTCTAAAAATGTCTTCATGCAGAATGGAGCATGGCATGAACCTGATTATTCAGAGGCTTCAGGATTCAATGTGATCGACTTCCCGATGCACTATAATTTCAATTCAGCTGAACAAGCTGTGAACATTGCTAAGTCAGGTGACCATTTTTATAATGATGCATCTTGGAATGTTGTATATGTGGATTCGCATGACTATTGCCCTGGTCCGAATGATGGTGTTCGTTTCACTGGAGGAACAGAGCAGTGGGCAGAGAACCTCTCTTTAATGTTCACCTTCCGTGGCATCCCATGTATCTATTATGGTTCAGAGGTTGAATTCCAGAAAGGAAAGACCATAGATGAAGGCCCAGCTCTGGCATCTGTTAATTCTGGACGAGCTTATTATGGTGAATATCTGGAGGGAAATGTCAATGCTACTGATTTCGGTGTTTATACTGCTGATGGAAATGTTTCCAAAACTCTTGATGGAGACTTGGCTCACCATGTTCGCCGTCTCAACCAGATTCGTCAAGCTTGTCCCGCGCTCCGTAAAGGTCAGTACACTTGGGACGGATGTAGTGCAAACGGTGGTTGGGCTTTCAAGCGTGCCTATAAGGACTCTTATGCATTGGTAGCAATTAACGGTGGTGCTACATTTTCTAATGTGCCCGCGGGTACATATACAGACCTTGTAACAGGAAAAAAATACAATGGTGGTGGCACTATCACTGTATCTGCCCCCTCAAATAAAGGTCAGCTCCGTGTTTTAGTAAAGGATTGGACCGGTGAAAAGGTTGGAGATGATGGTAAATTTATGTATGACCAGTCGCCCAAGAGCCATGGTGGAAGTGTGACTTTCCCTCATAAGGGAACCACTCATTACTACACGAAGGAAGATGCTCCAGGCCCGTCGATTGCCACTGTTAGCTTCTCACCCGCAGGTGGTTCATTCAAGACTGAAACACAGTCTGTAACTGTTACCCTTTCAGACGCATCTGTAAGCGGATGGTATCAGGTGGCTGGTCAGAGTCGTGTAAATCTCTCTCCCTCCAACCGCACAAGCACTTTCACTATCGGTAACGGTATGAACTTTGGTGAAACCATTACTGTGAACTGGGGTGCAACTGATGCCGAGGGACAACAGAAAACCGGTAGCGTAACTTACAAGAAAGTTGATCCCAATGCGGTTATAACAGTTTACGTGAAGAGCCCCAACGGTAATGGTAATATCTACGCCTGGGATAATGGCACTCCGAAAAAAGAGCCATACGGAGCATGGCCCGGTGCGGCAATTTCATCCGGCGAAAGGGTGGTGGTTGGTGACGACACTTATTATGGCTTCATGATGACCGACTGTGAAACAGTGAATGTGATCTTTAATAATGGTGGCGCTCAGACTGGAAACATAGAAGGTATAACGGAGGATACATATTTTGATTATGATGGCGGCTCAACTGCTAATAAAATTGAAAATGTGAATCCGATTCCGCAGGCTTCTGTGATTTTCAATCCTAACGGAGGAAACTTCTCTGAGGATGTTATCACTGTAACTGCCACTGCCAAGAACGCTACTTCTGCATGGTATAAGATTGGTAACGGTGCTCAGCAGAACTTCTCTAACACAGCCTCGTTCCAAATCGGTAGCGGCATGAGCGATGGCGATTCAGTGACAGTAAGCTGGGGGGCTACTAACAATGAAGGCACAACACGCACAGGCAATGTTACGTTCACCAAGAAAATCAATGGTGGTGGTAACGATGAGCCAGAAGGCAACTTGGTGATTTACTATGATAATTCCTTTACTAACTGGAATACCGTTAAGGTTCACTTCTGGGGTGGCTCTGAAGCAACACAATGGTCGGGTAATGAGATGACAAAACTTCCTTGCGGTCATTACTACTACTCTCTTCCCGAAGGAACAAACGGCCTTGTGTTCAACAATGGATCAGGTGACCAGACTAATGATGTAACAACAGTGACTCATAAGGCTCTTTATAAAGGCACAGGAAACCGTAATTTTGAAACGGGAACTCATAGCTGCGCCCCCTCTGGAGTGGGTTATGTATTCTCAGATGAGGACGCTCCCGCTGAGCTTTACAATCTCCAGGGTGTACGTGTCACTAACCCGGGCCCCGGTATATACATCGCTGTCAAGGGTAAGAAATCTAAGAAAATAATCATTAGATAACAATTCATATTAGATAGACAGTTAATAGTATGAGAAGAGGAGTGCGTCGGACTGGTTCCGGCGCACTTTTTTTTGTTGCAGCTGTCTTATTTAAAATGCACACATCGAATGAAAAAGTGTAAACTTTTATGTAGAAATAGGTTAAAAATATAAGCAAAAAGAAAGAATTAAGGATAAAAATATAAAATTGTGACAAATAGCTTTTGAATAATAGAAATAATTGTTAACTTTGCGAACTCATTTCGGGTGATTATTCTTCATTCGAAATTATATTTTTTTACTTTCCTTTCGGGGATTTCCAAAGGAAGGTGATAAATGTTGCTTACAGAAACTTTTTGATAACAGGTAAAAAGGTCAATAAAGGTAAAGCCCATGAGTGATAGATTGTATATTTTCGACACCACGCTCCGTGATGGCGAGCAGGTGCCGGGCTGTCAGCTCAACACTGTTGAAAAAATCCAGGTTGCGCGGCAGTTGGAAGCATTAGGCGTAGATGTGATAGAGGCGGGATTCCCCGTTTCCAGTCCGGGTGATTTCAACTCGGTTATCGAAATTTCAAAGGCCGTGACATGGCCCACAATCTGTGCGCTTACACGCGCCGTCGAGAAAGATATTGAGGTTGCCGCCGAAGCTCTGAAATATGCCAAAAGAAAAAGAATCCACACCGGCATAGGAACCTCCGACTCGCATATTAAATATAAATTCAATTCCAACCGCGAAGAGATTATCGAACGCGCTGTGGCTGCCGTGAAATATGCACGCAGATTTGTGGATGACGTTGAGTTTTACGCAGAGGATGCCGGTAGAACAGATAATGAATACCTTGCCCGTGTGGTCGAGGCTGTGATACGTGCCGGCGCTACTGTGGTTAATATCCCCGACACCACCGGTTATTGTCTCCCGTCGGAATATGGCGATAAAATCCGTTTCCTCATGGAGAATGTTAACGGAATTGAGAACGCCATCTTGTCCACTCACTGTCATAACGATCTCGGTATGGCGACGGCCAACACCATGGCCGGTGTCTTGAACGGTGCCCGTCAGGTGGAAGTGACCATAAACGGCATCGGCGAGCGTGCAGGAAACACTTCGCTTGAAGAAGTGGCCATGATTATTAAGTGTCACAAAGATATAGATATAGTTACCAATATCAACACTCAGAAGATATATCCGGCCAGCCGAATGGTGTCTTCTCTGATGAATATGCCGGTACAGCCTAACAAGGCGATAGTGGGGCGTAATGCTTTTGCTCATTCTTCAGGTATTCATCAAGACGGCGTTTTGAAGAATGTCCAGACCTATGAGATTATCGATCCTCACGATGTTGGAATCGACGACAATTCAATCGTGCTGACAGCCCGTAGCGGACGAGCCGCCTTGAAGAGCCGATTGAATGCTCTTGGTGTGGAACTCACACAAGAGAAGCTCGACAAGATTTATCAAGACTTCCTTAAGCTTGCAGACAAGAAGAAAGATATCAATGACGACGACATCCTTCTTCTTGCCGGAGCAGACCGCACCAACAATCATCGCATTAAGTTGGAATATCTTCAAGTCTCAAGCGGTGTCGGCGTTCGTTCGGTTGCAAGTCTTGGCCTTAATATTGCCGGTGAAAGCTTTGAAGATTCGGCAAGCGGAAACGGTCCGGTGGATGCTGCCATCAAGGCATTGAAGAAGATAATCAATCGCAAGATGACCTTGAAGGAATTCACCATCCAGGCAATCAACAAAGGAAGTGATGATGTTGGTAAGGTTCACATGCAGGTGGAACACGACGGCCATGTATATTATGGTTTCGGAGCAAACACCGATATTGTGGCTGCATCCGTAGAGGCCTATATTGACTGCATCAATAAATTCAATTCATAGAATATCCAAAAAAGTCATAGAATATCCAAAAGACAGCATGAATACATTATTCGACAAGATATGGGATTCTCATGTGGTTCAGAATGTACCCGATGGTCCCACACAGCTTTATATCGATCGCCTTTATTGTCACGAAGTTACCTCTCCACAGGCTTTTGAAGGATTACGCAGAAGGGGAATCAAATGCTTCCGTCCCGAAAAGATTTTCTGCATGCCTGATCATAACACTCCGACCCACGACCAGGATAAGCAAATAGAGGATGAGGTGAGCCGAACTCAGGTTGAAACCTTGGCTAAGAATGCTGAGGAATTTGGTCTCGAGCATTTTGGGATGATGAACCCCAAAAACGGTATTATTCATGTGGTGGGTCCAGAGAGAGGTCTATCTCTTCCCGGCATGACTATTGTTTGTGGCGATTCCCACACCTCGACTCATGGTGCAGTGGGAGCTGTGTCTTTCGGAATCGGCACATCTGAAGTGGAGATGGTTATGGCTTCTCAATGTATCCTTCAGCAGAAACCAAAGTCAATGCGTATAAACATTGAAGGGAAATTGAAAAAAGGGGTCACAGCAAAAGATATGGCTCTTTATCTGATGTCGAAACTCACAACATCAGGTGCAACCGGATATTTCGTTGAATACGCGGGAGAGGCAGTAAGAAATCTCTCGATGGAGGGTCGCCTCACATTGTGCAATCTTTCTATTGAAATGGGTGCCCGTGGAGGTTTTGTTGCTCCTGATGAAAAAACATTTGAATATCTTAAAGATCGCGAATATTCTCCCAAAGGGGAGGAATGGGATAAGGCGGTGGAATATTGGAAAACGCTTAAGAGCGACGAGGATGCCGTTTTTGATAAAGAACTGACCTTCAATGCAGAAGATATAGAGCCGATGGTCACCTACGGCACAAATCCCGGAATGGGAATGGGAATAACAGATTCCATTCCTCAGCTTGACACTATTCCGGAAGAAGGGCGTGAATCTTTCTTGAAGAGTCTCGACTATATGGGATTTGAACCAGGGCAGAAACTGCTCGACACTCCTGTTGATTATGTTTTCTTGGGGGCATGCACTAATGGTCGCATTGAGGATTTCTACGCATTCGCTTCTATAGTTAACGGGAGAAAAAAGCATCCTGATGTTACAGCGTGGCTTGTGCCCGGTTCATGGATGGTATATGAGCAGCTTAAACGCGACGGACTCGATAAATTCTTTGAGAGAGCCGGCTTTGAGGTGCGTCAGCCCGGTTGCTCGGCTTGTCTGGCAATGAACGATGATAAGATACCGGCAGGCAAATTGGCCGTATCCACATCCAACCGAAACTTTGAAGGCCGTCAAGGTCCCGGAGCCCGGACCATTCTTGCAAGTCCACTGACAGCTGCCGCCGCTGCAGTGACAGGAAAAATAACCGACCCTCGAACTCTCTAATTCTAAAACTCCACAAGAAGATTATTCTATGAAACAGAAATTCGATATCATCAGAAGCAGATGTGTGCCTCTCCCTCTCGAAAACGTAGATACCGACCAAATTATACCTGCTCGCTTCCTCAAAGCCACAACACGCGAAGAGAGTTTCTTCGGTGAAAATCTTTTCCGTGATTGGCGATATAATCCCGATGGAAGTCTGAATAAGGATTTTGTTCTTAACGACCCAACTTATTCGGGAGAAATACTTGTAGCAGGAAAGAATTTTGGAAGCGGTTCGAGTCGTGAACATGCTGCCTGGGCAATTGCAGGATATGGATTCCGCGTTGTTATCAGCAGTTTCTTTGCCGATATTCACAAAAATAACGAACTGAATAATTTTGTGCTTCCGGTGGTGGTGAGTGAAGAGTTTCTTGCCGAATTATTCAAAAGCATAAAGGAAAATCCAGAAATGGAAGTGGAGGTTGACCTTCCTAACCAGAAAGTTACCAACACAGCCACAGGGCGCACCGAGAATTTTGAAATAAACGGATATAAGAAATACTGTTTGATGAATGCCCTCGACGACATTGATTTCCTTCTTGAAAATAAAGAGAAGACTCAAGCGTTCGAGAATGCCTGAATATGAGCTATTCGAGAGAAATTGAGATAATGGACACCACTCTGCGCGACGGAGAGCAAACAAGTGGTGTGAGCTTTGTGCCTCAGGAGAAACTGATGATTGCGCGAGCCTTGCTGCAGGATCTTAATGTTGATAGGATTGAGATTGCTTCAGCGCGTGTTTCTGAAGGAGAGAAAGATGCTGTGGGGCGTATTTGTCGATGGGCTTCAAAGGCTGGATATCTCGACAGAGTGGAGGTATTGGGATTTGTTGACGACGGCGTCTCCCTTCGGTGGATTCAGGAATGTGGGGGCAGAATCATAAATTTGCTCTGCAAGGGGTCGAGAAATCATTGCGAGAACCAACTCAAAAAAACACCGGAGGAGCATTTTGAAGATATTCGTCGAAACATTTCAATGGCTCAGGGAATGGGTATTGATGTCAACGTATATCTTGAAGATTGGAGCAATGGAATTAAAAATTCTCCCGATTATGTCTATTCCATGATCGAGGCCTTGAAGGATTGCGGAATAAGGAGATTCATGCTACCCGACACTCTTGGAATCCTTAATCCTCTCGAACTGTTGCTTTTTATTCGAAAGATGGTGAAGAGATATCCTGATCTTCATTTTGATTTCCATGCCCATAACGACTATGACTTGGCTATATCCAACGTGCTCGCCGCTGTGTTGGGAGGCTGCCGCGGAATACACACTGCCGTGAATGGTCTGGGCGAGAGAGCAGGGAATGCACCGCTTGCGAGCGTGCAGGCCATTCTTAAAGACCAGTTTAATGCCAAGACGGGAATTGTTGAGGAGAAACTGAATGATGTGAGTCGATTGGTGGAGAATTATTCAGGGATACCTATTCCGCCCAATCGTCCAATCACTGGAGAGAGTGTGTTCACTCAGGTTGCCGGTGTTCATGCCGACGGAGATAACAAGGCAAAGTTATATTATAATGATTTATTGCCCGAACGTTTCGGGAGGAAACGTGAATATGCACTCGGAAAGAACAGCGGAAAAGCCAACATCCTGCGGAATCTTGAGGAATTGGGACTCGAATTGTCATCTGAACAGACAAAGAGAGTGACGCAGAGGATTATAGAGCTTGGAGATAAGAAGGAGGTTGTCACTCAGGAAGATTTACCCTATATTGTGGCAGATGTCCTTAATCATTCGGCAGGCGAAGAGAGCGTGACATTGGAGAGTTATATGGTGAGCACGGCCTACGGTCTTGAACCCCATGCTTCCATAAAATTAAAAATCAACGGTAAAATTTATGAGCAGAGCGCGTCGGGAAGCGGACAGTTTGACGCTATAATGCGCGCCGTTAAAAAAATTTATAGGGAGAAGCTTAATCGCCGGTTCCCTCATCTCTCCAATTATACAGTCTCCATTCCTCCTGGCGGCCGGACAGATGCGTTGGTGCAAACATGTATCACATGGCTTTGGGAGGAGAAAACCTATCGCACTCGCGGTCTTGATGCAGATCAGACCGAAGCGGCAATTAAAGCCACTATCAAGATGCTCAACCTTATGGAAAATAATCTTAAGGAGAAAGCATGATAGGGATGGGATAATTTGGAAATCATCGAAATTATAAAGAATCATAATATGGATTTTAAGATTGCAGTATTACCGGGCGACGGTATCGGACCTGAAATTTCAGCTGTCGGTGTGGATGTAATGACCGCAGTTTGCGAAAAGTTCGGTCATAAGGTTAGTTACGAATATGCCATCTGCGGCGCAGATGCAATTGATAAAGTGGGAGACCCTTTCCCTGAAAAAACTTACGAAATATGCCGTGATGCAGATGCCGTTCTTTTCTCTGCTGTGGGAGATCCGAAATTTGATAATGACCCGACAGCTAAGGTGCGTCCCGAACAGGGTCTGTTGGCTATGCGCAAAAAGCTTGGCCTTTTTGCAAACATTCGTCCCGTTGAAACTTTCAAATGTCTGATTCATAAGTCTCCCTTGAGAGCGGAACTTGTGGAAGGAGCAGATTTCATCTGTATTCGTGAGTTGACAGGAGGAATGTACTTTGGAGAGAAATATCAAGACGATGAGAAAGCCTACGACACAAACTACTATACACGTCCTGAAATTGAGCGTATTCTAAAGGTTGGTTTCGAGTATGCCATGAAGCGGCGCAAACACCTTACTGTTGTGGATAAAGCCAATGTGCTTGCTTCAAGCCGTCTGTGGAGAAAAGTGGCTCAGGAGATGGAATCTTCCTACCCGGAGGTGAAAACCGACTACATGTATGTGGATAATGCTGCAATGAGAATGATTCAAGAGCCAACATTCTTCGATGTGATGGTCACAGAAAACACTTTCGGTGACATTCTGACAGATGAGGGTTCGGTAATCAGTGGCTCCATGGGATTGCTGCCTTCAGCTTCTACAGGAGAGAGCACTCCGGTGTTTGAGCCAATACACGGGTCGTGGCCGCAAGCTAAAGGACTCAATATTGCCAATCCATTAGCTCAGGTGCTTTCAGTGGCTATGCTTTTTGAATATTTCGACTTGAAGAAGGAAGGCGCCTTGATTCGTGAAGCCGTTAATGCTTCTCTTGATGCTAATGTTCGCACTCCTGAAATTCAGGTTGAGGGCGGAGAGAAATATGGCACAAAAGAGATTGGCGAATGGCTTGTGAATTATATCAAGAACAAGGCATAAAATAAGAAGGTACAGGAATAATAAAAAATTAAGGGAAGTCCGATACAGTGACTTCCCTTAATTTTTTATAATATACTCGTTTGGAAATAATCCTGGTTATTCATCTTCCTCAATCTCTTCATCTTTCACTATATCGGATTTATGCGATTTCAGTCCATGTTTAAGCCAAGCTCCAGAGGCCAGACGCCAGAGGAAAATTGCGCCACGGAAAGACAATTCGATGCACATGGCCAACCATACACCATTCAACCCCATGGTTCCAGCCATTATAGCAGCCAAGGGAACACGCACAAGCCAGATGCTTGAGAAGTTCATAATGGCAGGCACCACTGTGTCGCCCACGCCGACCATGACGCCGTAGGCCACGATTGCAGCTGCAAACATCGGTTCGGCCCATGCTTCTATTCTTAGTGAAGAGGCACCCATATCCTGAATCTCCTTGATAGGGGAGAGGAGTGCCATTACATCAGGCGACCATATCCACAACGCAACTCCCATTACGCCCATTACAATCATGCCCAATCCTACGGTTAACCAACCGAATTTCTTTGCAAGATCTTTTCTTCCGGCTCCATAACTTTGTCCGGTAAGAGTAGTTGCGGCATCTGCGATACCATACCCCGGCATATAGCATAACGCCTCTGCTGTGACAGCAAAGGAATTGGCTGCTATAGCAAACACGCCTAAGGGAGCCACAATTACGGTAATCATTATCTGAGCCCCGCAAATCACTGCATGTTCTAAAGTCATCGGGGCCGCAACCCTAAGGGCATTATGCAAGACACTTCCCGAAGGCAGCCATCTTTTAATCTCATGCGTTATCCCTTTTACCTGATTCTCTATCTTATTGGGGATTGTTCGGAATTTCCCTAAGAAAGCGATACTCTTTTCTCGGGTCGTTGCATACCATAATATAGAAGTCGCAGTCACAGTCTCAGCTGCGACTGTTCCTAAAGCCGCTCCTAAAACACCCAAACCTGCCCCCGGAAGGGTGAAATGCAAACCGAGTAGAGAGACGTCGTGGGTCGGAAAAATGAGAAAGAGGTTGAACACTACATCAAGGATGCACATCATCACATTCAAACCTCCAGCCACTACCATATTCCCCGCTGCTCGTAAAGCTCCGCTTCCTAAATAATTGAGCGTTAGAAGCGGCAACGCTCCTACAAAAACAGCAAAATAGAGAGAGGCATCATGACAAACTGATTCCGAGCCTCCAAGCCAATGCGGAAGAGGGCTCGCGATTGCCAAGCCTATCAAACCGATGACCAATCCGAAAATAAATGAGCCGAGAATGCCCTGACGGAATATATCTTTTGCTGAATCATGGTCGGCTGCCCCGATGCGATGTGCAATCTGGACTGAAAAGCCGACAGTGGCCGCTGAGCACACTCCCCAAAATAGCCATAGACTTGTTGAAACAAGTCCGACAGCCGCTGAAGGGTCCGCTCCCAATCTTCCGACCATTGCCGCATCGATATATTGCATCAGTATGCTCGACAATTGGGCGATGATCGCAGGCCATGCCAGTTTTGCCGTCAGCCCGAGACGTTGACGGAAACTTAATGGCTTGCCTGAAGATATTAACTCTATATTCAATCTATAATTATTCTAAATTCTTTTTTAACCAACCGATTATCCGGTTTAGTCCCTCTTCAAGTCGAGCGTGAGAGGTGGCTATATTGATACGAATAAATCCGTCGGCACCATACATTTCACTGCAATTCACCCATACTTTCGCCTCTTTCATCATCCGCTCCTCAATTGTCTTTGCCGGAATGCCTAAGGCCGATACATCAACCCATGGAAGATATGTGGCTTCAAGCCGAGCCACCGGACATTGAGGAAGTTCGTTGGCAAATCGACTTTGAAGCATATCATAATTTGCCCAAAGATATTCACGAAGAGCGCATAGCCATTCATACCCTTCTTCCGAATAAGAGGCTTTCAGTGCAACCGGTCCGAAAGGATTCACGTCGCAAACTTCGTTGATATTGACAGCCCGGTTAATTTTATCCTTTATTTCATCAGAGGGTGTAATGATATTTGCTATCTGCAATCCTGCAGTGTTAAAGGCTTTTGAGGGAGATAGGCAGATAATAGCGTTTCTATCCACTTTCCCGTAGGGGTAATAGTCGAGACCCGGTTTTGTTAGTTCGCAGTGGATTTCGTCGCTAACTACCGTGACATTGTTTCGCCGACAAATTTCCTCAACTTTCTCCAATTCATGGCGGCTCCATAGCCTTCCAGCCGGATTATGAGGATTACAAAGCAGCATCAAATGAACATCATCGCGGGATGCCGCCCTCTCAAGTGCCTCGAAATCCATGAGATATGAGAAGGTTCCATCATTTGAATCCACTCTTTGAAGAGGCGCCTTCACTATCTTGCATCCATTATTTCTGATGGAAGAGAAGAAACAGTTATAAACCGGTGTCTGCACAATAACGCCACTTCCTTCCGGTGCCAAGGCTTTGATGATAGCTGAAATAGCAGGAACCACTCCCGGCACTGCAATCACTGCATCGCGTTCAAAGAAATAATCATGGCGGGAGGCAAACCATTCAGTAAGGGCGTGGTAATAAGAATCATCGAGGAGGGTATATCCAAATACACCATGCGCCACTCTCTTTTCAAGAGCTTGAATCACATTCGGTGCCGTTTTAAAATCCATATCCGCCACCCACAATGGGATTACTTCGGAATCCGGAGCCTCATCCCATTTCATACACCCCGTCCCTCTGCGGTTAGGAGTGATATCAAATAGATTCATATCCATATTTTTCCGTTTATTTTACAATTATCTTGCAGTCGGCAGGCTGCTTCACATTCTCGTCCAAAATAATCTCTCCATATCCCTTTGGTTCAATCACTCCGGAAGTAGGATTCTTCACAGATGTTATCGTCGAGTTGACATCGGCATGCAATGTGCTCTCCTCGAAAGCGAGGTCGCAATCTTCTGCCATGGTGCAATTCTCCATAATAAGATTGTCGCAATAGCAGAGAGGCTGGGTGCCTGAAATCTTGCAGTTGATGAGATGAAGATTCTTTGAATGCCAACCGAGATATTCTCCATTTATTTCAGAGTCGATAACAGTCACATTTTCAGTATTCCAGAAAGCATCCTTAGAATTGATAGTGGCATTTCTGATCACAACATTTTTGCAATACTGGAAAGAGTAATTTCCATTCTGATGATAATCATCTATCTCTATATTCTCGCAGTGCATGAAGATATAATCCGCTTTCGCAACCTCCACTTTATGCAGAGAAATATTGCGGCAATGCCATAGCGTTTCCTCTGCATTGGGAAGCTTAACGGAATCAAGGATAATACCCGACATTTCCCGGAACATTTTTGGAGCCTCCACTAAAGTGTTTGTCATTTGAAGATGATTTGAATACCATAAGGCAGCTCTTGCTCCTTCTGTAAAAAGTGAGTCTCTGATTATGAATCTATCCACATGCCAGAAAGGGTATTTCCCCTCAAAACGGCAATCAATAGCTTCGATATCAGAACATTCCTTCAATGCTGATTCCCCGGCATGAATGGTAACGTTGACAAGTTTAAGATCGTGTGATGCAAATAGAGGGCGTTCCCCTCCAAATTCAGTGTTTTCAATGGTTTTCATATATTTCTTTAAAATAATTCCTTAACAAATTTACAGAATTCTATTAATAGAAACAACTTCTATTGTTAATAACAATTGAAAATGGTTGAAACTTCTTGAAAAAAGATAAAAAAAGGTTTGAAAAGATTGGGTCTGTTCTTTGTATAGTGTAGGAATAGTATTAATTTTGCAAGTCAAAACAAAAACAGGAGTTAAATGCCGAGAAAATAAGTTTTCAGGCATGTTTTCCGAATAATTCTATATTCAGATGGTATTTTCTGATCTATTTTTTATTTTTGTCTTTCTTCCGGCCTTTGTGGTGCTTTATCTGTTAGCTGCATGGATTGATAAGAAAGTGTTGTTTCGCGAGAAAGAGGGCACGATATTATTTGATGAAGATCCGGAGAAAGCCGGCTTGCAACATCCCGGATTCCGGGCAAGGAATATTGCGCTTGTAATCTTTTCCCTGATTTTTTATTCATGGGGGGAGCCGGTCTATATCTTTTTGATGATTGCCTGTGTGATCCTCAATTATTTTAGCGGATTGGCAATTGCGAGAGCTCGTAAGGCTTCAAAATTTTTTCTTATTTTAGGATTGATATTAAATATTGCTATCTTAGGCACATTTAAATATCTCGGTTTCTTCAATGACGCCTTGCAATCCATTGGCCTCAATCTCGGAGCTCCTAAATTGGCATTGCCTATTGGTATCAGTTTCTATATCTTCCAGTCGATTTCATATTTGGTGGATGTCTATCGAAAAGAATCTCCAGCCCAGAAGAACTTTTTCGATCTGTTGCTTTACATCTCCATGTTCCCTCAGTTGATAGCAGGCCCGATTGTGAGATATGGCACGGTGGCCCATGAGATTCATCATCGTCACATTTCTGCAAATGATTTCATGGAAGGCTCCTATAGATTTTTCATAGGCTTGGGCAAGAAGGTGATATTAGCCAATATGCTATCAGAAATCGCAACCCAGTTCTTAGCCGACGGAGTTGAGAATCTCTCCATTTGGGGGGCTTGGATTGGGATGTTTGCTTTTGCGCTTCAAATATATTTCGATTTCTCCGGTTATTCCGACATGGCGATAGGTATGGGACGTGCAATGGGTTTCCATTTCAACGAGAACTTCAATCATCCATATTGCTGCGACTCTGTAACTGATTTCTGGCGCCGCTGGCATATCTCGTTAGGGTCTTTCTTTCGCGATTACACTTATATCCCAATGGGTGGGAATCGACGTCATCAGATGCTAAATCTGCTCACTGTGTGGTTCCTTACCGGTATGTGGCACGGTGCAAGCTGGAATTTCATTATTTGGGGTCTATATTTCGGCTTGATTTTGGTAATAGAGAAATATGCTATCTTTAAGGTGAGACGGTGGATTCCCTCTTTCGTAATGCATATTTATGCGTTGACGATAGTGGTGATAGGTTGGGGCATATTTTATTTCGACAACTTCGACAATATGAAGTTATGGTTCAGTTCAGCTTTCGGGCAGAAAGAACTTTCTTTCACAATTGTTGAAGAGACGGCGCTCACCGATAATTTCTGGTTATGGGTCGTTGCCTTGATATTCTGTATTCCTTTGCGAAGATGGATTGAGACCGGATTCAACAAGCTTTTGCCTAAGCATCCGGCTGGAGGAAATTATATAGACGCCACTCTAAAGGCATTTGCTTCGGTCATTATTTTAGTTTTATGTGTTGCTTTGCTTGTTGGGGCGACCAATAACGCCTTTATCTACACCCGTTTCTGATTATGACACCTGCCAAATTATATATATGGATTGTATCAATAGCTTTTGCGGCCTTGACAGCTGTGATGCTATTGATGCCACGCACGAAATATTCCGAGCTTGAGAAACGTGATCTTGCCGAGTTTCCCGAGTTCTCAACCGATAAACTTGCTGATGCAAGCTATGCAAAAGAGATTTCCGGCTGGTTTAGCGACACCGAACCTTTCAGAGATGAATTCATGTCGGCAAGCATGAAGATTAAAGATCTTATCCGGTTCTCCTTTTCAGATGAGGAGGAAACAATCTCATTTCATAAAGGCGATGCAAAGCCTTCGCTCCCTGCTCCTCCCGACAATGCAACAGCAGCGGAATTGGAGGAATATGAGAATCATATCAATGCTGATGAAAACGCTAAGATTGGAGGTTCGGGTATTATCATCGTGGGTAGCGGCAAAAATGTCAGGGCGTTAAATGCTTTTGGAGGCTCGGCCTCGGGCGGTGTTGAATTTGCTAATGCAGTGAGTCAATACCAGAAGGAACTCCCGGGCGTGAAGGTTTATGCTATGGTTATTCCTCTCTCGTCGGAATTTTACACCCCCGACAAAGCCAAAAGCGTGACTAAACCCCAACAGCCCTTTATTAAGAATATCTATTCTCATTTGGCCAACGGAGCAAGGGGGGTGAATGCCTATAATGCTCTTGCCGATCATGTGGAGGAGGATATTTATCTGCGCACCGACCATCATTGGGCTCCTTTAGGAGCTTATTATGCCGCAAAGGAATTTGCATCCACGGCTGGAGTGCCATTTAAACCTTTGTCCTCCTATACAAAGAATGTGATTCATAATTTCGTCGGCTCGATGTATGGGTATTCTAATGATATTGCAGTCAAGAATGCTCCGGAAGACTTCGTCTATTACACTCCGAATGGAATAGATTATTCCACAACTTATTGGATTTATGACGTCAACAAAGATTATAAGGTTACGCGTGAACGTGCTCCTATCGAGTCTTCTTATTTTGTGAAATTCCACGATGGTAGTGGCGCCGCATATTCCACCTTTATGGGGGGAGATCAAAAGTTGACACGAATTAAGACAGGAGCAAAGACAGGGCGTAAGCTTATTGTGATTAAAGACAGCTACGGCAATGCGCTGCCTGGATATCTCTTCTATTCGTTTGATGAGATTCATGTAATCGACTTCCGTTATTTCACTCGCAACATGAAGAAGTATGTTCGGGATAACGGCATCACCGACCTCGTTTTCTGTGTAAATGTGTTCAATGCGTATTCTTCAAGTGTGGCCAATAAAATCACAAATTTCTTGCGGCAGAACGACGGAACAGTTGCTTCGCCCGACTCAGATAAAAAGCCGGCAGAAGTTAAGGGACCAAGTCAGGAACCACGTCGGGAAAACGCTCCGGTAAAAGAAGAGAACAAGACTCAACCGACTCCCGAAAAGAGATCTGAAACGCCGGCAACAGAGCCTAAATCAGATCTCTCGCCTTCCCAACCGGAAGTGCCTGCAAAGGAGCCTCCGGTCCAACCTGGTGAGAGCTTCTAATTTCTTTGATGAGCAGATTAGGACTAAAATATATCTCTCCCGACGGGATGAATTTCCCTGTGGTGAACGGAGGGAAATGGAACACCGCTTCAAATCTCAGGGTTGCCTTCAATCGAATCCTTTCAGAGGCAGGAGTGGAACAGACTGATTATGTCTCTGTAATGCTCTTCATGAAATTCATTTCGGAAGGGATGTTGCTTTGTGCTGCTAAAAGGGGAGGTGATTGCAACGCCGGTCGAAACTATAGCAGCGAAGCTATATGGCTCTTTGTGCCCAAAGGGATGATTGTCTCTGCTTCCAATCTCGTTACTGCTGCCGATGAACTTGTTTCAATGTTTGAGCGACCTTGGATATTCGACAATGCAGAGGCATTTCGAGATAGTCTTTCAGAGCTCTTTCTTGAAGAATTTCCCGAACTTCCGGAGAGCGGGAGTGAGAAGATAGCCATGACCGGTTCGCGCATCGGTTATCTATCGTTTGATACAGTGGAGGAATTGGAAGTGATCCTCTCCACAGGCTATAAAACTCAATATGAAAGTTATGGGTTGATACTGCTCACCGATAACCCGGTTCCGGTTGAGGCTTCGCTTCCTCGAATTTATCTTCCCGAGCTCATGCTTCATCGACAAATTCAACGCGAAAAGGTTGCCGAGAATGTGTTTGACGATTCAATCTCTATGCAAGAGAATGATGAAGATACAATAACAACCGAAGAATCTGAAAGTGAAGAGGCGTTAGTTGAAGATATTCAACCTGAAGAAAATGAGTTGACATCTAAATTGGGGGAATCCGAGGCGGAACCGGTATTAGAGGAATCCGCTGCGGAACCGGAATTAGAGGAATGTGGTTTAGAAAAGGATTTGGAGGAAAACGAGACTCCGGAAAACATAGAGGGAAAAGAAACAGAGAACACCTCACCCGATGTTTCTCAAGAAGATATAGAAACAGAGGATAATAAAAAATCAGAAGGGAGGAGCATAAGTTATTTTTTTGATTTCTCTCAACCGGCTTTTTATGGTGGCATATTCGCCGGGGTGCTTATTTCTTTTATATTATTTGTCATTTACATTATAATCAATAGATAGAGATGAAACCGTTTACGTTCGACAGGTTTGTAAGATTACTAATTGCTCTTGCTCTGATAGCGGGGGTGATATGGCTGTTGGGAATACTCAAGAATGTGTTGCTCCCATTCTGTTTGGCATGTCTGTTGGCATATATTATGGAGCCGTTTGTAGAATTTAACCGTAAATTGTTTCGGTTAAAGCAGCGCGGCGTAGCGGTTATTATCACAATCATTGATGTCACTGTTATAGCTTTTGTACTTTTTTACTTCCTCACTCCTTTAATGATGAGCGAAGTTCATGAATTAGGCCAGATGATTGATCGTTATCAGTCGCGCAACGTAAGAATACCAATGCTCCCGGAGAGTTTCACAGATATGATAAGCCGCAGATTCGATTTGAGAGGTATAGTTGCAGATATTGAAAGCGGTAAATGGGACACATGGCTTGATAAAGGAGAAACCATTGTGACAGGGTCGATAGATTTTGTGATGAGATCTCTGGAATGGCTCCTGACATTTGTATATCTGATATTTGTCCTTATCGATTATCATAAACTTGGCTCAGGTTTCAGAATGTTGGTGCCCGACAAATATAAGCCTACTGTATTTAGAATTGCTCATGATGTGAAATATAGTATGAATGAATATTTCCGTGGACAACTCTTGATAGCATCATGCGCTGCTGTGTTTTATTGCACAGGTTTTCTTATTGTCGGTTTGCCTATGGCCATTATGATGGGTATCATTGTGGGAATATTATATATGATTCCTTATTTTCAGTATATAACGCTGATTCCAGTGGCCATTATCTGTTTCATTACATCGCTCGACGGCGGAGTTGATTTCTGGACTATGTTAGGGAAATGTGGATTGGTTTATGTTATGTCCCAATCTATTTGCGACTATATTCTCACTCCCAAAATCATGGGTAAATCGCTTGGCTTGAATCCTGCTGTGATTCTTCTCTCCCTTTCTATTTGGGGCACATTACTTGGAATCCTTGGAATGATTATAGCCCTGCCACTTACCACTCTTTTAACAGCCTACTACAAGAAGATTGTAATTGAGCATCAGCCCATCTGGGCTGAAACTTCCAACTCGAAGCAGGAAAAACCTAATATTTAATTAATATAAGTTAAGTTTGGTGTTAAAATATTCTGATTTTTTGATAAAAATTCAAAATTTATTTTGAATTGAATAAATGTTATGTTATTTTTGCTTTATAAAAGTGACGAACAAACCAACCTTGTTTTCTCATCAATATAGAGAAAAGGGCATTCAATCAAAAATCATCATGAATCTTAAAAAAATACTATTAACCACTTTGCTCTCCTCGGCAGTTTTAGGCGCGATGGCAGTTCCGGCTAAAAAAGATTTGCGCACCTTCCGCCAGAGCGATGGCACAGAGATTTCAGTCAGACTTATCGGCGACGAACATTTCCATTCTTTTGTCACAACTGACGGATTAACGGTTTCGAGAAATTCCGCAGGCGATTTTGTGTATCAGACGGCTGCCGGTCTTTCCAATATTATGGCCCATAACCCCGAGTTGAGAAAAGCTTCGGAGGTGGCCTATATTAATAAAGAAGCATCTTCATTGTCAGCTCAGGTTTTGGCAGAATCCTATAAGGATGTAATTGAGAAGCGCAAGGCAAAAAGCGTTTCTACACGCGGAGCTGGAACTCAGGTGCCTAATATCGGGAATGCCCGTGTTCCTATTCTGTTGGTTCAATATCAAGATATTCAATTCAAGGACCAGGATCCTTTGGCCACTTTTAATGAGTTCTTTATAACGGGACAGGTGAGTGCCAGAAAATATTTCCAGGATCAGTCGAATGGAAAATACGACCCTCAGTTTGATATTTATGGGCCTGTAACTTTGGCTAACGAACGGGCATATTACGGTGGCAATATATCAGGCCAAATGGGTGCAGATAAGGGATGCGGCAAAATGGTAGCTGAAGCTGCCTTGGCGCTTGATGGAGAAATAGATTTTAGAAAATATGATAACGATGGCGATGGGGAATGTGATGTTCTCATTGTGCTTTATGCAGGTGTAGGCGAAGCTTCATGTTTAGAAATTGAAGCGGAGAATTCTATTTGGCCATGCCAATGGTCTTTGTCATCTTCCGAATATAGAAGAGCTCTTTATCTGGATAACACCTCTGTGGATAAGTTTGCTGTCTTTAACGAACTTAACGGAGATTATACGGATAAGATTGATGGAATTGGAACATTCTGTCATGAGTTTTCTCATTGTCTCGGCCTTCCCGATTATTATGACACTAACTATGGTAATAAATTCGGTATGGGGCCATGGTCACTGATGGATTATGGGGAATATAATAACAACGGCTATACTCCTATTGGGTATTCAGCCTATGAGAAGGAATTCATGGGATGGATCAATATAGAGGAGGGTGAAGAAAATAAGTTCTATACCTTACCTGTTTTGAACTCCGGAGGTGTTGAGAATGATAAAGCTGTGAAACTCACCAATCCCTCAGATCGAAATGAATATTTTATTTTAGAAAACCGCCAGCAGCAGGGTTGGGATCTCTATATGCCTACTGAGGGTATGTTTATCTATCATGTCACTTACAACAAGAACGCATGGGATAGCAACACTGTGAACAACTATTCTCTGCAACGCATGACGCCTGTTCCTTGTGATAATAGTTTGAAATTGGATTACAGTTACGGACAGTATTCTCCCAATGAGAAGGATCTTCTTGGTGATCTTTGGCCTTACAACGGTAACAACGAGTTTACCGATACTTCCGTGCCGGCTCAGAATATGAATACGGGAGGTAAACTTGGAAAACCGGTGACTGAGATAACAAGAAATGCTGACGGCACAATTTCATTCTGGTTAATGAAAGGAACTCAGGTTCTTTCCACTCCTGTCTTTACTGATCATTATGTACTGTCGGATACATCCGCAACTATCAATTGGGAGAGCGGTCTGGAGAATGACGCCACATTCACTCTTGAGGTGAGAGAACATGTAGAAAACGGTGGTCCTGAACTAATGATTTCCACTATCTTTAATAACGATGAACATGGCTGGGACATTGGCGGCTATGGAGCCGTTGAGGATGGCGCAATTCGATTGGGTTCGGCGAAACAGTATGGAAGCGTGACATCTCCTATTTTTGAAGGAGGCGACGACGGTATGGTCACTATTAAGTTTAATGCCAAATATTATGGCAACGATGCCAGCAAAGCTGTTGTATCCGTGCTTAATACCAATTCAGATGTTATCAATGAGGAGATTGTTCCCTTGACTTCAGTTTATAACGACTATAAAGTTTTATTGGAGGGTAAGGCCAACACAAGCATGAGAGTATCAATCTCAATAGAAGCTCCAAAGAAGAGAATTTATCTCGCATCGGCCGATATTTACAACGGAGTTCTTGAGGAAACTCGCTCGGGAAATAATGTGATGTTGTTTGAAGGAATTGAAGGAACAAGTCATACTCTTACAAATCTAATTTCCGGCGCTCAATACGATTACCGTATCAAAGCAATTCCACGTGATCCAAATTCATTCTCGGAAAGCGGATGGTCGGCACGTCGCACATTCGATCTTTCTGCATCAGGAATTACAGGAGTAGAAAATGAAACATTCTCGATGGAAGAGGAATATTTCACACTCCAAGGAATGAAAGTGGAACGTCCCACACTTCCCGGAATTTATATCGTGAAGAAAGGTGGAAAAAGCTATAAGAAAGCTTTCTAATAATTAACAGAATCATCTTATTACTATAAGAAGAGGCAAGGTGAAAATGTTCCCTTGCCTCTCTTTTTCTATATGATAGGTTGTTGTTACCTATTTAGAATCTTATAGACCGAGTCGATTGTTAATCTTCTTCATGCTCACAGCCAATGCTATTCTGTAGCAACCGAAAGTGATGAAAGATATTCCGATATAAAGCCAAACAGCTATGCCTCCCGCTATTGGACCGGCAAGGAAGATAAATGCAAAAACCAAAGTGGAAATAAGGAACACTAAAAGAAGAGCAGTTATCATTCCGAAATGAGAATATAACATAAAAGATTGGCATATAGCGTTTATAGCAATCACCACCAGGTAAATGCCGACACCATAGATAAAGGCTGTTATCAGAGTGTCAACCGGGAGAGTATAAAGCCAGAATGCTAAAATCACCTCCATTAATCCTAATGCCAAGCTCCAGCCCCAACCGGAATGGGGAGCTGTATTCACGATAGAATAGGTGATATTCATGATACCCGCCACAAGCATTATGGCTGTGAATACATAGGCCAAAAATGTGAGAGAACTATCCGGTGAACATAAACACCATATTCCGAGGCCGATTGAGAGAAGGCCTGTGATAAGCGGAAACCACCATAATTTGGCAGCTGCATTTTTTAATGTGCTTTTCATAATAATTTATTTTTTTATGATTAATAATTATTTTCTCATTAATTGCTACGATAGCTTCATTAGAAGCTGAATTGAGCCATCATGCCAACTCTTCGAGCCCATTTTGATTCTCCATCGTGATTCAGACGGCGTCCGAGATTAAATTCTGCGGCACATGAAATTCGGGCTGTAAGATACCAGAACACATTAGCGGCAATATACATTCCTTCCTTATATTCCCCAGGCTCTGCTCCCTTATAGGGATTATAGCGTGTGGCTCCGAAAGTGGCGCTGGCAAATATATTATGCGTGAAATTATATTGTGCTGCAAAATATCCTCCAATGCAGAAGGGTGCATAGAGTTCCCCTTTTTTCTCAGGGGTTGCCACAAGATCATAATCTCCCATAAGCCAATCTCCTCCGAGACTTGCATATCCGTAGCCCGCATTAACAGCTCCATAAAGCGTTACAGGGGAAACCGGATGCCACACTCCCGAAAACTGCGCACCCCATCCGGGTTTATAATGGTTTTGCTCTGAAATCAGGTCACGATATGTAAGCGAGCGATATATGGCTGACAAGCGCACATGGTTTGATTCCCCCCAGGCATATTGACCGAACACCGCTATATCCGGCACATATTGCTCCACTTTTGCCGTTTCCCCGGCAATCTGTTCAATCTGGTCGGATGGTGTTTCGACAGAAGCAGCCATGGTCCAATGTTTCTTTTTAAAATTGTGCATCCATCTGACCAACACATTGGTGGCGCTCATCTTTGCGTTAGGACCGGAAGCATCAACGGCAGGGGGCAACGCTGAAGGATCGCTGAATGTGGAATTGGCATATCCGATTGTCCAGTCGTTGATTACTCCGTAGGCTTTCTTCAAATGGAAGTCGCGTGCCTGATAGCCATTGAAATTAGCTTCGATATAAAGTTGGTATTCTCCCAATTTTTTATTTGTGCCAATAACCC
>CAZXGU010000002.1:0-48655 GCA_964640375.1 uncultured Sangeribacter sp.
TGAGCACCTGTGTGGGATCACCATGGTTCTTAAGCCATTTCTCTTTGAAATCTTTCTTCACGAAGTCGATGAACTTATTCTTCATCAGCTTACGCATGTTCCAGATCTTCTCATCGTCAACCTTGAATATGCCTTTCCACATCTCAGGATTGCTCTGATCCTCGAAGAGAGCGGGGTTAAGATACTCTCCATAGAAGTCTTTCCACTCAGTAGAAGCCCAAGTAGGCATGTGAACACCATTGGTTACATAACCTACATGGCTTTCTTCAGGAGCATAGCCTTTCCAAACGCCTGCGAACATCTTCTTCGACACCTCGCCATGGAGCCAGCTCACACCGTTAGCTTCCTGACAAGTGTTAAGGGCGAATGTACTCATAGAGAAACGTTCGTTGGTGTCGGGGTTCTCACGACCCATGTTCATGAGGTCAGACCAAGAGATGCCGAGTTTTGCGGGATATTCACCGAGGTATTTGCCGAAGAGGCTCTCCTCGAAATAGTCATGACCTGCGGGAACCGGAGTGTGAACTGTATAGAGTGAAGTAGCGCGAACAACTTCGAGAGCCACATTGAAGGGGAGGTGGTCGTTCTGAACGTAATCAACAAGACGCTGTAGGTTGAGAAGGGCAGCGTGACCTTCGTTGGCATGATAGATATCAGTCTTGATGCCGAGTTTATTGAGCATGAGGATACCGCCGATACCGAGGAGATATTCCTGCTTGATACGGTTTTCCCAGTCGCCACCATAGAGAGCGTGGGTGATTTCGCGGTCCCATTGAGAGTTCTGCTCAAAGTCTGTGTCGAGAAGATAGAGCTTCATGCGGCCCACGTTTACGCGCCAAACGTGAGCATAAACCACACGACCGGGATAAGGCACCTCAAGAATCATAGGTTTGCCTTCTTCGTCGAGCACAGCCTCGATGGGGAGCTGGTCGAAGTTCTGAGCCTCATAGTTAGCGATCTGCTGGCCGTCAATTGAAAGGCTCTGAGAGAAGTAACCATATTTGTAAAGGAAACCTACGGCAGTCATGTTGATACGGCTGTCGGAAGCCTGCTTGATGTAGTCGCCGGCGAGGACACCGAGACCACCGGAATATATTTTAAGACAGTTGCAAAGACCATACTCCATGGAGAAATATGCCACAGAAGGGATTTTATTATCCATAGGCTGTTTCATATAGTCCTTGAACATGTCGTGAACCTCCTTAATGCGGAGCATCATGTCCTTGTCGGCAAGGATTTCCTGGATGCGCTCGTATGAGAGCTGCTGAAGGAGCATAACAGGGTTTTCACCTACTTTGCGCCAAAGTACAGGGTCGATGTCATGGAAGAGGCGTTTACCTTTGCTGTTCCAAACCCACCAGAGGTTTTTCGACATTTCCTCAAGCGGTTTGAGTTCCTTAGGAATCTCTGCGCTTACGATAAGGTTGCGCCATGCGGGTGCGTTGGTGTTGCTTACTTGAAGTTTCATTTCTTTATTTTTGTTTTTAATGAAAAGCGTGCGAAGGAAAATAGAGGACAACGCTGCGCTTTTCAACCGTTAATTCTAATTATTTAATTTCTTCTGTAGTTTCTACGGGCAATTGCCACTTCAAAAGCGTGGTCGTAATGCTTCATAAAGAATTGCCAGTCGGCTTTAGCCGCTGTCAGGAATGAAGCATGACGGGCTGCGCTGCGTCCCGAAGGAGTTTCTCTTATATAAAGGATAGCTCTGGAAGCGATTTTCTCGCAAGCTTCCTTATAATTAGAGTCAGTGCGCGGGATTACGACTACGCCACAGTTTTTGAGAGTGGGGTTGAAATTGTCGGCCACCCATTGGCCGAAACCTGCTTTGTCGTCGGTAATGGTCGGCACTCCGAAAGCCACACTTTCCATCGGGGTATAACCCCATGGTTCATAATATGAGGGGAAAATTGTGAGATCGAGTGCCGGAAGGATATCATAATAAGCGATATTAAAGATGCCGTCGTTTCCGTCGAGATAGCAGGGGGCATAGATAACCTTAATCTTGTCGAGAGCACCTTGCTTTTGAAGTTCGGAGATTCGAACGCATACTTCATCGCTGTCTTCGTTGTTAAGGCGATGTGTCAGATAATCGGGTGTATTATCCTCTTTCCCTTCCGAGCCAAGTTTAAGCATCAGAGAGCCGGAGGGTTCTTTAACCCAAGCGGGCACGAAGATAAAGGCCACTGCTTTTGCTCCCTTAGGAAGATTTTCTCCAATGCGAGCCACGCTATCGAGGAAAAGATCAAGACCTTTATTGCGATATTCATGGCGCCCGGAAGTGGCGATGAAGAAAGTGTTATCATCGTAGATATCCTTACCGGCCATAGCATTAGCTATTTTCACCAAACGCGCTCTTCCTTCTTTGCGAAGTTTATTATATTTAACAGTCTTGGGCACAAAATTGGGCTCAAATCCGTTGGGAGTGACCACTTGCGGGCGGATCTCAAGAAGTTGCTTACATTCACGTGCCGTTACCTCGCTCACTGTTGTGAAGCAATCAGCAGCGTGTGCAGCAGCTTTTTCAAGGGAATGTTTGCTCTGCATATTAAGCTGCTCGGCCATTTGGTCGCCTTTATATCCTTCGAAGAAATCGTAGAGTGGTTTGCCGTTTCCGCAGATACTTCTGCCGATGCTTGTGGCATGTGTTGTGAAGACGGTTGCAGCGTTTGGCATAGTGAGGCGAGTATTAAGCAGACCCATACCTGTGGTCCATTCATCAAAATGTGCCATCACTTTAGCCTCTCTAACCTTCATGTGGGCAGCAATTGCCTTAATCACGATAGATGCAGCCACAGAAAATGCACATGATTCCTCGTAGTCGCCATATCCGTGAAGGGAATCGACGCTGAAGCGTTCCCACATTTTACCATATACTTCTGGAAGATGAGCTGTTGTGTCGCCCGGGTTAACAAGAATCACTTGAGGAGAGCCGGGAATGTCCCAGCGCCCTGTGCGGATAGTTATACCCCAGGGAAGTGTAATCTTGGTTAAGGCAGATTTAAGAATCGTTTTTTTCTCTTTAAAATAAGGAGAAGGATTTTCAGCGCTCCAGACGTCGGGACCGATAAAGACCAGACGATCTTCGAATTGTTCTTTGAGCACGCGGGCTTTTGTAGAAAGAACGGCATAAATACCGCCAATCTTGTTGCATACCTCCCAGCTTGTCTCAAAGAGCAAATCAATTTCGGAGAGCAAATCGGGCTCAGCCGGTTTTCTTAATCCATTTTGTTGTTCGCTCTTACTGGTAGCCATATAAAAATGTTTGTAAGAAATTGTTTGTGTTTAACATTAATCTTGGGCATAAAAATAGCAAATGAGTTTCAAATTGCATTAAGAGCAATTTGTGGCTTATTTTCAACCTTATAAATAGGAGAGCTGACCTCTTTGCTATATAAAAATATTAATTTGTGCTCTCAAGAATATTAGTTAAACCAAAACGATATTTCGTTTTTCTTTATTGTTTTACCTTATTGGAAGACCTAAAACGCTGATCTTCAATATAGAGTGAAATTAAAAGCCTTATAGCTTTAACTCTCTTTCTTATTTTCGTGGCAAAACTAATAAAAAAAAATACAATGTGCAAGAAAAATTTAATAAAAAAATTAAATTATGCTATAAACTGCCTAATACAACTATTTATATATCGATTATTTATATTTTTTAGAAGTGCAAAAGGGTCTGAGTTGGGCAATTAATGGGATAAATGGTTTGTAAAATTTATGTTTTAAAACATAAAAAGTGTGATTCTTAAAAAAAGAATCACACTTTTTGAAATTTTAAGCCTTTAAAAATCAGAAAGGAAGATCATCTGATTCATTAGAGCCGAAAGGGTCGGCTGGTGTAGTTGTGGTTTCTGTAGTGACAGTGGTCTGTTGGATGGTCTGTACAGGAGCCGACATAGGCTGGCCAAATTGTTCAGGAGCTCCGGGAGCCGCTAAAAGTCTTGATGAAAAGGCAGATACGTCAGTGTACCAACGACCCATATACTCACGGCTTTCCACATCGACAGAAAATGAATAGGATTGACCCACTTCCGCACCAACCGATTCTGAACGGTCGCCGAAGAGAGTGAGTTTAACTTTTCTGGGATATGTGCCGAAAGTTTCGATCACAACTTCCTTCTTTTTCCACGCATTTCCGGCTTTTGATGTTCCGGTGGTCATCCCAAGGTCGAGGATTACTTTGCCTTCTAATTCCATTTTATATTGTTGTTCTAATTTTTTACTTGATGGTTTGAAATGCAAATTTACAAAAAATATAATTTAATCGCAATAATTTCTTTTTTCAATGAGAAAATTATTTCTCTAAATATAATGGGAAGTTAGAATATCGGGGAATATGCAATTTTCTTGGTTTTAAAGAATGGCTCTTCGAAATATTGAGATATGTCGATAATTTCCCCTCCCTTGGGCGTTTTGCGCGTCTCGGCCGAAATATCACCACCTTTAAGGGTGATCAAACCGTTAGGGAGGCCATTTTTTTGTTCTTTCGCTATATTTTTCTTGCAGAGTTTTATAAGATCGGGCTGTGGCATTACTGCTCTACTCACTACGAAATCATATTTATCTTTACATTCTGCCACATCTCCGTGCTGAAAAGTAACGTTCTCAAGTCCGCAAGCTTTGGCAACCTCTTGAGCAACATGTATTTTCTTTCCAGTTCGATCAATCAAATGAAATTTTACATCAGGATACATTATGGCTAATGGAAGCCCGGGGAGCCCTCCGCCACACCCAAGATCCATCACTTTGGAGCCGGGCGTGAATTTTATGAATCGCGCCAATGCAAGAGAATGAAGGATATGGTTACATTCAAGATTTTCAATATCTTTCCGAGATATTACATTAATTTTTTCATTCCATTCAGGATAGGCATCCATCATGGTTTGAAATTGTTCCCGTTGACGCTCACTTAAGTGAGGAAAATATTTCTCTATAAGTTTAATATCTGCCATAATCAAATTTTTTACAAAAATACAATAAAATGAGGATATTTTTATTCTTTAGATTGTTTAAAAATTTAGAAAAGTCTCAATCAACATATATTAAGGACAGATATGAAGATAGTTAAATTTGCATTCTCCCTTTTTGGGATTAATACTTACTTGGTCTATGACCCTGCCACTTTGAAGTGCGCGGTTATAGATCCGGGAATGTTCGATAGTGAAGAGGAGGAGGCCATGGAGAGGTTTATTGAAAGAAATCATCTGGAAGTGACCCATATAATAGATACTCATTTACATATAGACCATGCAGTTGGAATAGAGTTTTTAAAACGAAAATATCATGCTCCATTGTATGCACATAAGGATGATGAGTTTTTAGGAGAAAGGATTCAGGAGCAGGCACGCATGTTTGGTCTGACAAATAAACTAAAAGATGTAACTATAGATTCTTATCTTGTGCCGGGAGAAGTGATAAGGATTGGAGAAGGAGAACTGAAGGTGATTCATGTTCCCGGACATTCTCCAGGAAGCGTGGCATTGTATGATGCAAAAGATGGTTTTGTTATCACCGGAGATGCTTTGTTTGCCGGTTCGGTGGGTCGCACGGATCTACCAGGCGGCGACATGTCCACTTTGGTGAAGTCCATTAAAAATGGATTGTTCACTTTGCCTCCTTCAACTATTGTGTATCCCGGCCATGGACCGGCAACCACAATCGGTCAGGAAAAAGCTTCTAATCCATATCTGATTTAGACCCGTAGGCTCATAAAAATATTTTAGACGTGTTCAAAACTGGGGACAAGTTCTAAGGCTTATTTAATAATTTTGCAATATATAGGGAAAGATGCTTTAGAAGCATCTTTTTTTTGTGGACTGTGATATGGTTAATTATTGTTAAATATCTCTTTGATATTGTAAAGATGGATATAAATTATTAACTTAGCAAAATAAAACCATTCCTAACATTAAAACTCTAATCTATTTTATTTTATGAACCAAATTTACGAACAGTTCAAGAAACATGTCGGGCTGTTAGCATGTGTTGCCGCTCTGGCAAGTGCTTCTACCGCGTCGGCGGCTGTTCCCTTCCCGGCCGGAGGAGATCTTGAAGCAAATGTGGAATATTCTCTTTCTACCCCTGACGTAGTGGCCAAATATGTTCCGACAAAGACAGGCGAGATAACCTATATATGTGGTAATGCAGTAGTACCATATACATCTGAAGAGATAGTTGAAGATAACGAGATAAAAAATAGGATATTTCAGAATTATGCCGACTATGGCACATACGCTTTGGAAGTTGAAGCCGGCGTTGCTGTTTATTTCCACGTTATAGAAGATTATTCATTTTCTGTGGGTTCAGATGCGGTGTTTAAGATCAATGCTGGTCTTCCGATTGAGATAGTTTCCTATTCGGAACCGGAGGGCTCCGTTTTGTCGCTTACAAACGGTTTCTCAGAAATGACTGTCACTTTTAACCAACCTGTCGAGGCTAAGGATGCCTATATTTTTGCCAAAGGCCAATTCCGACCCATGAAGCTTGAAGAAGGCCTCTCGATGCAGTTAAATCTTAAATATGTGGAGCCTCTTATGGGTTTGTTCGAAAGTGGGATTCTCGAAGGAGGTGAAGATGTGGCAATCTATGTGTCTGATATCACTAATGCAAGCGGAGAAAAATATAACGACGGCAATCCGTTGGCTCTAAATTATAAGGCACCTTCAAAACCGGTTAAAATAGAGGAATTAATTGTTCCTGAGGTGTTTGATGGCAATTGGAGTAAAGGCGACCCGAATGCAATAGTAACGGCAACTTATTCAGGGAATATTTCAAGAGCGCAGTACACTCTCAGATATGGATTGGATCCGAGTGCATCCATGCCCAGCTACTACGAAGAAGTGGGCGATTCAGACGATCCAACGAGCAAGTCGCCTGTCACAATAGAGGGGAACAAGGTAACTATAGATTTCTCCACAGCAAAGCGTAACCCTGTTGATATGGGATATGATTCCAATGAGATCGCTTTGAAGGTTACAGCCTGGGACGAGTCGGGACAGCCTGTGATTGGAGAAGGACAAGGCAGTTTCGGAGGTAAGGAAGTGATGCTTCCCTTTATTTATCATCAGGTAGCAAATTTCCAGCCCGTTTATACGCCGGCGAGCGGAACATCGCTTCATGGGGTTAAGGAATTGAAACTCCAATATCAGAATTATACGGATATAGAATTCACTGGAATCGATTTCATAATCACTGAAGGAGAAATAATTAATGTGCCTGTGAGTGAGACCACTCATCAAGAGTTGGGAGATCAGAATTGGAGTGTTGAATACATAATCCCGGTTCCTGAAGCAGTGCAGACAGCGACCACAAATGTTAGAGTGAAACTCACGGGAGCAACTTCGCTAACAATAATAGATGAAGGATTAGCCGATGAATTTGATGCTATTTATTTCCCAAGAGAATTTGAAACTACAGATGACTACACCGTTACTCCCGCCGCAGGGGAAGTGGAGCAACTTCTTGAATTTGAAGTTGGCTTGGATGGTTATCAAGTAGCCATTGTCGGCGACGGCACCGCACAGATTATCTTATCCGTTGCAAAAAATGGTCATACCCAGGATATAGGGTGGTTTGGAATAGAAGATGTGACAGCAGAACAGGGAGTGGCTAAATTTTCTCTTCAGGAAGCAATAACAGAAGAGGGGAGCTACACGTTGACCATCCCGGAAGGATTCTTCTGTTTCAACAGCAATTCCGCCGAGTCGCTACTAAATGGACCTAAGGAGGTGGAATATAATATCGCAGGAACTACCGAACCTCCGGTGGAACTACCAGTGAATTCAAGCTATTATGTAACTCCAGAGGAAGGAGATGTTGACAACCTGCTAAGTTTCGAGATTGGATGTCAAAACTTTGAAACTTCCATCACAGCCTCTCAGAATCAGGAGATTGTCTTAAACAGGGTAGAAAATTCGGAGTCAACCCTTGTTGAGTCCTTCTCCAAGGAATCGATTGATATTGTTAATGGCGTTGCCACCTTCTCTTTGAGTGGCTCAGTCGCTGTAACGGGCTATTATGAACTTCTCATCCCCGAAGGATTCTTCACATTTACAAACGAGAGTCTTGACTCTAAGATGATCAATAGTGGGAAAGTGATTACTTATCGTATCACTGCCGGAGATAAGAACCTTGAATATGAGGCCACTCCTGCACCAGGAATAGTTAAGAGCCTTGGCGAGATTTCTCTATATTTCCCATACGGAGCAAGCGTAGGAGAGGGAAATGCACAGCTTTTAATAGATGATAATGACCCTATTAATTTGGAGGGAGAATTGTCATGGCCCGAAGATTGGAGCGATCCCTCTGCAACTTTAAAATTTACCCTTCCACAGGAATATACTGAAAACGGTAAATACGTGCTTCTCCTTCCTGACGGCTATATTCATGATGCGAATGGAAAATCAACTGGTGAATATCGATTGGAATATACTCTGGATAAAGCTACTGGAGTTATTGTTCCGGTTGATTCAGATAGTACTTATGACGTCTATTCTATTGACGGTGTGAAACTGATTGATAGAGGCAGTCGAGATTCGTTGAATAAACTTCCACGAGGGCTATATATAATCAATGGGAAGAAGGTCACAATTTAATGAAATATGAATAATTGATATATGAATTAAGGAGGAGAAGTTAACTTCTCCTCCTTTTATTTTTTTGATGTTTTGCGAGATATGAACTTCTATTATAGATTCATTGCCTTCAGGCAATGTTTTAAAAGATAGAGGTGTCACACTTCAATTACAATCTTTCCCACCAACCCTCTCTTTTCAGCTAATTCATGTGCTTGGGCTATATCAGGGAAAGAGAATCGTTTAGCAATAAGAGGGTGGATGTTATTATCCTCTATCATGCCCATCATTTCATCAATCTGATCTTGCGTAGGATGATTACTATAAAAACCTGTGAGATAAACACCTGAGGGGATATCCTTGATCGGGTCAAAGTTTTTTATGCTGAACACCCCTCCAAGCAACCCTGTTTGACACACTATGCCATGATAAGAGGTCACTCTCAAAGATTCGTGTAGGGTTGCGGCTCCAATCAGTTCCAGAACTTTTGAACAACCATGAGGATTTCTATCAAGAAATCTCTTGGAAAAATCCTTGCCCTCAAGTATAACGTCGTCGGCGCCTAATTTAAGAAGAGTATCGAAGTGTGATTCCTTACGTGTGGTTGCAACTACCGTTGCCCCCACAGCCTTTGCTAATTGTATTGCTGCGATTCCGACTGTTGATGTTCCTCCTCTTACGAGAAGAATATCTTTTTCAGAGAGTTGGAGAGAACGGAAAAGGGAGCCGTAGGCAGTGTAAAAAGTTTCAGGGATTGCAGCTGCTTCATGCCATTCAAGTTTGCTATGGAATCTGAAAACATGATTTTCCGGCATAAGCACATATTGGGCATAACTTCCGTTAAAACTTCGTCCCATGCCACCCATCATTGCCATAACTGTCTCCCCGGGATTAAAATGAGTTCCATTGGCGTCAACCACTTCTCCCACGCATTCAATGCCTGGGATGATCGGCTTATTAATATAACTGTTGGCAATCTCGAATTTCCTTAGAAGCACCTCGGAATGATTAAGCCCGAATGCTTTTACTTTTATCAAGAGCCAACCTGGTTTGAGCCGGGGCATAGGAGCTTCGCTCACAATCATCTCCTCGGCTTCGCAAGGATGAGTCAGAATAACGGCTTTCATATCTATTTGATCAGACTTTTTGGTAATTCATTTCCAGCATTGAGGATCAGGAGCATAAAAAGATCGATGGTAACCGTATGCTACTGCCGGGCAGCCTCTGCAAAAACGCAACAGTTCACACTTGGCACATTTTTCAAATTTCTCATATTGTCGATATTTCTCCATCACCTCCCCAACCCAAAGATCATATAGAGGTTTTATGAACAGGTTACCGACCACACTTTCAAAACGGCGGCAAGCCATTACGTTCCCATTGGGTTGAATTGTGAAATGGCAATCACCACAATGACACCCATCGTATATAGTATCCGGATCAGAGTTCTCGGGAATATTAAATAGTCCCTTTTCATATAGGAAGAGGGTCCAGAGATGATCTTTTAAGTTGAAGATGGTGGCAGAGTCTTTATGTTGTTCAAATTTCTGCCATATTGTCTCAAGGAATTCACGATATTCATTAGGGGAAATATGGGTGGATTTTTCCTCTGATGTGGGGCAATACCGACCGAAAGCAAATACATTAACCCCTTTTTCAACAACCAAATCAATAATATCAGGTATCTCATTAATGTTGGTTCCGGAGACGGTTGTCATAATCGCAACCCGAATACCATTTCTTTTCAAAATATCGATTTTTTCAATTGTAGTGTCGAAGGAACCGGGTTTTCTAATAGCGTCGTGTGTTTGGCACATCCCGTCAATTGAAAGCTGATATTTTTCGCAACCGTATTCCTTAAGTTTTCTGCAAACTTCATCGGTAATGTGAAAGGGATTGCCAAGGATAGTGAAAGGAATATCTTTTTCTTTCAAGAGAGCAAGAATATCCCAAAACCTACGATGCAGAATGGGATCGCCCCCCGTGATATAAAAATAGGGGAGACGATCCAGTTTTCTGCTCATCTCTACACATTGGTCCACGACCTTGCGAGCTTTCTCAAGAGGCATTTCCACAAGCAAGGGATGCCCCTCAGAAAAGATATAGCAATGCTCACAACGTTGGTCGCAGCTGTCGGTAATGTGCCATTGAAAAGCGAAGTATTCCATACCTTACTTCTCACCTGCACCGCAAGCAGAGCCACATGCAGCAGGTTGGGGCTCAGGTTTTTCGTCGCCTGCGCCACAGGCTGAGCCACAAGCTCCGGAGGGTTTCTCACTTTCTACATTTGAGCAAAGGTAAGCCTGTGCTGTGTGCTTTACGATGCCATCAAAATTACGCTTCATAAGTCTTTTGTTTTTAATTGTGAAACTTTCTTTTACAACAGCAAAATTAATAATTTAGTTTTTATAAATCAAGTAGTTATATTTTCATAACTAAGTAATATAAAAGTAACTAATATTGAAAAACAAACGTTTATGAGTAAATAAAAAAATAAAAAATTCAGTATTTGTAAATTAGGAAAAGATAGTGTAATTTTGTGGGGAAAGCAGCCTTTAGTTATTTCTATTAAATAGGGATTTTAGAAAGCGGATAATGAGAAAAAAAGAACAGTTGAATTCAATAATAGAGATATGTCCGGTAAGGAATGTGGTGGCTCGGTTTGGAAATAAGTGGGCACTTTTGGTAATTCTTGTGATAAGTGAAAACGAACCGATCAGATATAATGATCTTTTGAGGCAGATTCCGGATATTTCCTCCCGAATGTTATCGAATACTCTTAAAACTCTTGAGGCTGATGCTTTGGTAGAGAGAAGGTATTTTCAGGAAGTGCCCCCACGTGTGGAATACAGGCTTACAGAAACAGGGCGCTCGTTGGTGCCGATAATCCTCCAACTCACAGAATGGGCTCAGAATAATATGAAAACAATAATTGAGCATCGTAAGGCCCATATTGGAGGGTAGGAAATTTAGTGATCTTTCATTGTTTGGGAGAAAATTGTTGAGGAGATAAAAGATAGTTCTAAGCAACCAAAGGGAGAGTAGGGTTGTTGTTAAAGTAAAAGAAATATTATGAAAATGACACGAAAAGATTTAATTGAAGCTATCACACATGCTGTGATGCAATACACACAAGCTCCGGAGTTTTTTGATGCTAATCCTCAGTTGAGAATTAATCCTTCCACCTTGGAGGTGATCTCTGTCAACGGAAAGGATTATTACGAAGAGATAGAGGATAATGATGAGGTGATAGAAAACGAGGCTGCTGCTGATGGGGCTGCTACAGAGGAAGCGGAAGATTTTCAGGCTTCTCAGAATCCCGACTTTTATGCAATCGCCGATTATGTTATAAAGGAAGATGACGGAAAACTGTCGCCCGACAAGAAAGCCATTGAAAAATTGGCAAAGACTTATTTATAAAATTTTACTTAAATCCCCCCTTTTCTTCAGTAACTAAATGAAGCCCATTAATTTTGTTTTTCTTCATTTAGTTACTGATTCTTTTGGATAATTGGTTATAGATTATTATCTTAGCCCTTCAATAAGTCAACAAAGAAAAGCTGACTGAAAAATATAGATGAATGCAATATTATAATAGATAATTTAACTAAGTATGCGTCAAAAAGCCATAATAGCTAAAATATCAAATTTAATGCGCCGCCTCTTCCCGGAGGCACGTACGGTTCTATACGGTTCGCAGGCTCGGGGAAATGCAACAGAGGATTCGGACATCGACCTTCTAATTCTTCTTCCAGACCGTTATCAGGGAGAAGAATTCGTTGATCGTCGAGAAGAAATCATGGATCATCTTTATGATATTGAAATTAATGAAGGTGTTAGAATTTCACCATTAGTCCTCATAAAAAGTATGTGGGAAAGCAGAAAAACTCCATTTACAATTAATGTCCTCAACGAGGGAATAACTCTATGAATGCCGTACTCTCTGACTCAAGTAGAAATGATTTCCATATGTAACAACCTGCAAGATCAAAATCTTGAAAATGTACAAAATGTACATTGGTTTTCTGAAAAAAATGACCTAACTCTACGTCTGAATCAAGGAGATTGAATTAAAATGCTTATCCTGGTTGAGATGGGAATAACCATGAAGAGGTTTTGTCTCCATTATTTAACCAGTAATACTAAAATATACCATTATGTTACGATTTAGTTTAATGAAAAAGTCAATCATAGGTTTCACTCTGCTTTGTAGTGCCCTTATTTGTATTGTTTCCTGTGGAGATAAGAAAGGCGGTTCCTATAAGAGTCAGGAAGAACCAGTTTATTCAGAAGAAATGGTGAATGCCGCTGATGGAGGCAATGCGGAAGCTCAATTGGATTTAGGAAAATGTTACTATATGGGTAAGGGAGTAAAGCAGAACTATGAAAAGGCGGCCAAATATTACAGACTCTCAGCCGAACAAAATAATGCGACAGCACAAATGGCATTAGCTGCTTGTTATGAGGAAGGGAAAGGAGTACCACAAAATTATGAAGAGACTTTTAAATGGGCCAAATTAGCTGCTGATCAGGGATTGCCGGAGGCACAAATGGCAATAGGGCCCTATTATCTAATGGGAAAAGGTGTGCCCAAAAACGAAGCAGAAGGGATAAAATGGATGAAGGTGCCTGCTGATAAGGGTATTGCCGAAGCCCAGTACTTATTAGGGATGGTTTACTTTACAGGCATGGGTACACAAAAAAATGAGACTGAGGCAGTAAAATGGTTTAAGTTAGCTGCCGAACAGGGTCATGTCAAAGCCCAAGAAATGTTGGGTGCTTGTTACGCTCTCGAAAAAGGTGTTCCAAAAAATGATACTGAGGCATTTAAATGGTACAAATTGGCAGCTGAGCAGGGAAGTGCCAGCAACCAATACATCTTAGGCACTTTGTATGAAGGTGGAATCGGAATAAGCCAAAATTACGATGAAGCCGTAAGGTGGTATAAATTAGCTGCAGAACAGGGAAATGCTGATGCCCTTTACCGCTTGGGTAAGTTGTATTTTAATGAAAATTTACCATTTTATAATCTTGATGAAGGTACCAAATATATAGCTTTGGCAGCTCAGCAGGGTAATGAAGAGGCACAGAGCATATTGCGTAGCGTGGGGATAAAGTAATGAAGATCACCTATTGAAAATTGCTGATTGATTTCATCGTCTCGTAAGCTTTTCTTGCTCTCTCTTTCTCTTCCTTAGAAACAGGATTCAGTTGTGAAATCATCTTTTCAAATCTTTCAGCATCTTTACCAAAGAGTTCAGGAGTTTCTTTTATCGGTCTTGCCATAATTATTTTTATTTGACTACAAATATACTACAAATTTCTAATATATAATGGAATTTTATTATTCAAGTTTCACATGTTAACGGGTGTTCGCAGAAGGGGAAAGAACTATACCAGTACGGTCACAGAATTTTAAATTATGTTATGAGTAAACTAAAAGCGTTGCTTTGGAATCTTCTCAGAAAGATTCTTAGAAGCACAATCGTTTTGAGATGATTCCAAAAACGTAAGTTTTTAGTTCCTAAAGACATTTAAATTTGTAAAAAAAAAGTTTAGCGAATCCTCAGGGACGGTTCTTTTAAATTCTGCGAGAAAAAAATATATAAACCAGCCACTTGTGGATGTGTAAACCACATTAGACATTTAAATTATTATATTGTCGATTAAGTAAGAAAGGAGAGACCTTCAAGCACGGACCTTTTATCGCTGCGCGATGCCACAGAATTGACGGAATGTCACAGACCGTTTTTTCCTTTTCTCTTAGTTTTTCTCCAGACGCAGATGTAATCGCTGATTGAGGAGATTTTGGATTCCATAAATTTGGGATTGGGGCAGAACAAGGAGCTACGCTCTTCGCAGATGGATAATGCAACCAACATTGCAATTATGGTGAAGAGTATGAAGAGTGTGAATATTGGGAGAATAGTGAAGATTGTGAGTATGCAAAGAAGAGTGAGTGAGTTGATATCCGTCTGTGCAGGCTCACAGAGCCATTCTGCTCCAATCCTTCACCAGAAATATCTCCGTCAGATCTGCCAAATCCCCAAAGATCTGCGCCAGGAAAACTAAAAGCGGTGCTTTTGGAATGATTTCAGAAAGATTCTCAAATGTACCATCGTTTTGTGATGATTCCAAAAACGTAAGTTTTTTGTTCCAGGCAAAGAATAAGAGGGAAAAGAAACGGTTCTGCGAATCCTCTGGGATGGTTCTTTTAAATTCTGCGAGCAAAAAACTATGAACCAGCAACTTGGAGAATTATAACAATATGAGAAATTTGAATTTTATCTCATTTACATTTTCACCAACACGCGGGCGATGCCTTCATGGAAATCGCCTGCTGCTTCAAATTTTTCCTTAAAGGCCTGTTTCCCTTCGCGGTTTATGAACATCCATTGAGAGGTACGTCCTTTCTTAACTCGTGCCAGTCCTTCACTGAAAGGAGCTGCATCAAAATAAACGGGGGGAATTACGAATTCACCGTTTTCATCAACATATCCCACTTTGCCATCCTGAATTTTAGAGACAGGAAATTCCGTGTAAGTATTTTCTTTCGGAGTCGTACCCGGTTCAGTAACTTTATTTCCCTTTTTATCAATATAAAACCACTCCCGATCTTTTTCAACTTGTGCCACACCTTCCTGAAAATCCATAGCTTTTTCATATTGTAGTGGGATAACGATATCACCCTCATGGTTGATAAATCCCCATTTGTCATCAAGCATCACAGCTGCCACTCCTTCGCTGAAAGAGTTGGCAAGTTGGAATCTAAGAGGGATTGCATATTTACCGGTTTTATCAATATAACCTCGTTCCCAATCTATTTTTACCACAGCCACGCCTTCTTTAAAATCAGCCGCTCCATCGAATTTGGGTTCGATAATAAATGCTCCGGTCTTATCAATATATCCCCATAACTGCCTTTTTTCGTTACTCATTTTCGATTATTTGATTTATTAATTATGCCGTAAATTAATTAGTTCTTCTCGTTTACTTGTTAAGAGTTTGCTCGCAAAACTGAAAACTACGACGTGTTATAAACACTTAAGAAAGTTAAATTACTTTGCGAGATATTAGATTCATCTTATTGAGGGTTTACTGAATATTTGGGAGATGGGAGTTGAGCCAATTTACAATTGTCTCTAAAGTTTTTTCAGATATGTCACCTTTAAGAGAAGCATATTCTTGTGGAAGACCTGTGTTGCATTCAAGAAATAAATGATTATGGCCTGGGAGCAGATAACATTCCGCATTGTAATTCAAGTGGGCAATTCTCGAAAGATTATCAGGTAATACCTGGAAATCTTTTTCACCGTTAATAGCTAACCATGGTTTGTTAACATCTTTGATAGCCTCGGCGGGGTCGGTTCTTAAAAAAGTGCGATACCAGGGAGATAAGAGCACCTCCACTTGCATTTCAATCTGCTTCTTTACCATTGGAATATTAATTTGAGGGCCTACTTGTTCGCCTAACCTTGTTAACAGTATCTCTTTGGCCTGTTCGTAAGGCATATCACTTTTTGCAATTGAAAGCAGTTCCTTTTGTAAAGCCTCGCCTGGATAGGAGCCAGTCATGGCTACAGTGACAGCACGAGCCTGCGTTAGGATTATAGAATCGCCCGGAAAAGCAGGGGCACCTAAGGTGATAATAAAATCACATTTAGGATCTTTAGCCAAATTTATAGCAATCAAACCACCCTCGGAATGACCTAAAACCCCTTTTTTCACACCGGGCGATACGGAGTCGATCCAAGAAAGAGCAGCTTGCATGTCGCGTGTGAAATCGGCGGTGGTAGCATTAGCTACCTCTCCTCTTGATTTCCCGATCCCTCTGTCGTCAAGGCGAAGCACACCGTAACCTTCTTTTACAAGTCGAGTTGCGATGGCCCGAAAAGGTTTGTGATTGAGTATGGTTTCGTCGCGATCCTGTTGTCCGCTCCCTGTAGCTAATACTAAAGCACCTTTCATATTCCCGGATTCAGGAGCAAGCCATGTGCCCACAAGAAGAGCTGAATCGGCAACATTATATACGATAGCATTATCAGAATTAAGGTCAACAGTGTCTTTAGAAAATTCAATGCTACTCGATAATGAGGGATTATTACCAGGTTTAGAAGCAAGTGCAACACCTCCCAATAAAAAGGTAAGCAGGATAAGTGAAATTAGCTTTTTCATTTTTATCACGATAAATAAAAACTATACCCCAAATATTGAATTTGGGTCTGAATTCGCGGAGAAAGGCCTCAACTTCCTGCCAGTTTTTAGCAGTAACCATAAAAATTTATCTTTATTACGCAAATATACACTATATAATTTAATTATTCAAATAGTTAACACTTTAAAGTGTAATGCTACGATATCTAAATTCATATTATTAACTTTTAGTGAAATATTAAAAATAGTCTTTAATAATATCTTTTAGAAATCTATAAAAACTGAAATATCGCAGTGTGGAACCGCGAGATCAGAAATATTTTTACTGAAATATTGCAGAAAAGTTAAATCAAAGGAAAAAAAGAATCTATTTTTGCACACAAATGAATAATCCTTATTTTACTTATTATATTTATTAATCCAAGTTGCGTAAGTTTAAAGGGTGCTCGCAGAAGGGAAAAGAACGATCCCTGTACGTTCGCAGAATCTTTATTATGTGATGACGTGGAAACTAAAAGCTTCGCTTTTTAGAAACTACTCAGAAAGATTATCAAAAGCGGTTTCTTTTTGTGATAATTCCAAAAACGAAAGTTTTTAGTTCCAAAAAAAAATTTAATGAGTTCTGCGAATCCTCCGGGAAAAACTCTGTTAAATTCTTTGAGCAAAAAGTATAAATCAGCAACTTGGAAGATCGTTAAATCATACGAGGAGGGTAAAGAGCTAAAAATAGTTTCTCTTCCAGGAAAGGATATGGTGGAAACCGGTGTGGAGCTTCTTAAGGAAGTAATGAAGAATTTACTATAATCCTTTCGTGCAAAAGTGATTTTTTATTACTTTTGTAATAATAACTGGTAAGCTAACTATGAAATTGAAGACTTCTTTATCTGACACTCCGTTAGGGTCGGAGATTAATGATTTCGGCACTGAAAGATATGTTAATGGACTGATTCGTTTTATTGAGCGCTCTTCCACTCCTATCACTATTGCCTTGCAAGGGGAATGGGGGAGCGGAAAGACATCGCTGATGAATAAGCTCCATGACGGTTTATGTGGAGAACATAAACCGTTCATAGGTATAACCGTGAATACATGGGAATATTCAATGCTTTCCTCGCCTGAATTAGCAGTGATAAGTATCTTGGAATACCTTATCAATTCATTGACTAAAAATGATAAGGAGAGCAAAAAGGTTGTTTCCGGTTTTCTTAAGAATGCCCAGCGGGCACTGAAGATTTCCGTGCATGAAACTTTGAAAACCGTCTCGATGGGTGCCACAGCAGGACTGACAAATGATTGGGCTAATCCGACTTCCGATAATGGCGGTGAAAAAATCACTCTCACAGAGCTTCGAAAAGCCATAACCACGGCTATCGATAAGTCGCTTACTGATGGAAAGAAAGGGGTTATTGTTTTTGTTGACGACCTCGACCGACTGAACCCTCCTCTTGCGGTGGAGATTCTTGAACTTTTGAAGAATGTTTTCACCCTTGAGAATTGTATATTTGTTTTGGCAATCGATTACGAAGTGGTGGTGAAAGGATTGAAACCGAAATTCGGCGAGCTTACAGATAAAAATGAACGTGAATTCCGGTCGTTCTTCGACAAGATTATTCAGGTGCCATTCTCGCTTCCGGTAAACAATTACCGACCCATGGATTTTGTATTGAAATCGTTGGTTGAGATTGGCTATCTGAAAGATTTTGATGCCACTAACCCTTACGTGACACGCCAGTTGACATCGGTTGTTGAATGGTCGGTAGGTAAAAATCCTCGCTCCATTAAGAGACTAATCAATACTCTTTCCCTTCTGGATTGCATCGCCCAATGTGGTGTAAACTTGCAAAAAGATGCAACCTCCACCATAGAAGAGAAACTGCTTAATTTTATTGTGGTGGCCATACAGATTTGTTATCCAAAGGTTTATAAACTGTTAGTCAAGAAACCGGCATTTACCACTTGGGACGAACATTTTGCAAAGAAAGAGGGGATAATTGTTAATTCAGACGATTCCCTCACACCAGATGTTGGGGATGAAAGTAGGATTGATTGGGAAGATGTTTTGGATGCTGTGTGCGACACAGATAAATATCTCACCCAGCATAAGGAGGATATCAATAACCTATTTGAAAAAGTAATAGAGCTAAATAAGGAGAATGGAGGTGACGAGGAATCGTTGGGTTTCGTATTAAAAAAAATTCTCGACAAGTCGTCGGTCACCGGCATTGACTCCGGCACCAAGGTAGAGGATTTCGACGTTAAGGATTTCATTTATCGCCTTCACGACAATGTGATAGGCAGGATGAAAGAGTTAAGACCCGATATAACAAATTTTCAGCCTAAGAAAAACCGAGGAAAGAACGGCGGCGTAATTTTCAGATTGTCAAAAGATTTTCAATATGACGTGATATTCACTCCTGAGATAAATACTCAGAATGAAGTTTCGCTCAGGATATGGCTTGATTTCCAAGTTCCGCGCCCCGACCGATATAAAGGGAAGCCCTTCGACGAGCTTTGGGATGATGAGCAACTCCTTTCGGCAGTGAAAGAAGTTGACCATATACTCACTCCACTACTTAGTTCCGATCGAAATTGGTTCTTTGAAGGCAAACATTTTGAGGGGGCTGAAAATTATGTGGTCGGCTTTAAAGACTATTTTCGAAGTTATAGAGATGAACTCCGTTATCTTCATCAAAGGGGGTGGCTGGATGGCAATATAACTAATAATCCCGAATTTTGGATAAAACTCAAGAAACCCTCCCATTTCGAGGAGAAGAATATAGTTGATATATTAGCCAAACTTCTAATTGCAAACTATGATTTCCGAAAGAAGATGCTCAATTGGAAATAAATAAAGACACATTGAAGAAGAAATGGAAAGACCCCGATACTCTTCGGGGTCTTTCTATTATGATGCTTTAAAGTTGAAAATCGGTCGAATAATATTGTCTATGTTGACCGTATCTCCGATGTTGGCGATGATTTCATCGGCCGGTTTATAGACCATTGGCGATTCATCACGGGTGAATTCATTAACCGACTCAGAGTAAATTCCCTTCATGGAGTCTTTAAAATCTTCCATAGAGATTTTTTCAAGAGCTTGTGAGCGGCTCATGATTCTTCCTGCTCCATGAGGAGCCGAGCAGTTCCAGTCGGGGTTGCCCTTACCGGTGCATATCAGAGAACCGTCACGCATATTTAGAGGGATAATACATCTTTCTCCCTCGGCAGCCGAGATCGATCCCTTGCGGATCATGTTGTCATCGCTAATATAATTATGAATGGATTCAAACTCCTCTTTCACCTCCACATCAGGAAAGAATTTCATGATGAGAATGGAAATGAGTTTACGGTTAAGCACAGCCCATCGCTGGCAAAGACGCATGTCGTGAAGATATTGTTCGCGAGTTTCTCCTTCCACATAACAGAGACTTTCGGGCAGAATGGGATTCACCTTCGGACGCGAGGCTATCATCTTCTTGATTGTATCGTTAATCTCCGAACGACGTCCGGCAGCCTTATATTCCGCAATAGTGCGCTCAATCAAGGAATTGAATTCATCATAGCCTTCCGAAAGATGTTCGAGGGCACGCTTCTGGTAGAAGTCCGCCACCTGTTTCCCAAGGTTGCGTGATCCTGTATGAATCACCAAATATACATTTCCCTCGTCATCCTTATCGAGTTCAATAAAGTGATTACCTCCACCGAGAGTTCCGATGCTCATGTTGATGCGGTTGGAATATTTTAGGTGTCGGTAGCAATAGAGTTCGGTAACGAGTTGTTTTGCCTCGCGATAGATATCCATCTCTTCATTAACGAGGGGGCGGAACCCGAAGCGAGCTTCACGTGCAATCTTGCCGGAAGGAACGTTAGAGGTAATGTGCTCATGAAAGGCGTGGAAATCTATGTCTGAAATTTTTCCCAAGTTAAGCACCAACATTCCGCAGCCTATATCCACTCCCACTATGTTGGGGATCACTTTATCCCCCAAATTTCCGGTGAATCCTATCACGCATCCGGCGCCGGCGTGAACATCGGGCATGATTCTGATCTTCTTATCGGCAAATACATCTATTGCCACAAGTTCTTTAATCTGCTCAAGAGCCGACTCCTCAATGTTGTCTGTGAAAATTTTTACGTTGTAGCCATCTATTGTTTTCATATTTCTATGTTTTTTTGTTTAACTGCTGCAAAGTTAGAAAGGGGGTGCGCAGTCTTATTGCGCAGATTAAATTTTTTAAATAAATTTATATAATAGGCTATAAACTTTAGGGTTTTATCAACCTTTTTAAGATTAATTAGGTTGTAATAATATAAGGATAGCTTTTGGAGGGTAGGGGAAAGTATCATTTAAAGGCTAAGGTTATGAAATATGTAAATGCAGGAAATGGCAAGATGCCGTTAATCACACTTCTTGCTATATTGTCAATCTCATTGACAATCAACATGCCGGGTTTGGCGGTCTCGCCGATGCTCGGAAAGTTGCGTGATATTTTCCATTCATCAGAAATGGAAGCACAGTTGGTTACATCGCTTCCCAATCTTTTTATGATTCCCATAGTGTTGATTGCCGGCAAGATTTCCACTCCTTCACGTCAAACCGCTGTGTTGATGACCGGATTAATCACATTCCTAATTGGAGGTATCGGATGCTTCTTTGCCAAGAGCATGCTTGCTCTGATAGTGTTGGGATGTCTTGTGGGCGTTGGATGCGGGCTGGTCGTTCCGATCGCAGCGGGATATATCTCTGAATGGTTCATGGGCAAATCAAGACAACAAGACTTGGGATTAAAATCCACCACATCTAATGCGATGGTAATTATAGCCAATATCTATGTTGGTATTGTGGCCGCTCATCATTGGCATGCAGCATTTGTGGTTTATCTGACACCGTTGATTCCGCTGGCACTCATTCCCTTCATGACTCAGAAATATGTGAATAAACATCGCATACTGAACACTCAGGAAGATGAAACTGAGAAGGCGGCCACAGAGAAAACCGATGCAAAGGCTCCTTACCATTTCCAGGGAAGCACCTCTACATGGATGCTTGTCAGCCTTATCTGTCTTTACATGTTCCTCACATACGCCACAACTTCAATTTCATATTATGCACCTTTCTGTATGGAACATTTTGGGATGTCAACAACAGAGGTTGGTGTTGTAACGGCAATGTATTATCTTATGTGTGCTGTGTGTGGTGCAGTTGTAACTCCGCTTAAGAAACTATTTGGGAAAAACACTCTCTTTATAAGTTTAGCTCTTTGTGCGGCCGGACTTTTCGGAATTGGATTTACCCATAATTTCTGGATATATGTTATATCTTCACTCGTTACAGGCTTCGGTTATGGTATTATTCAGCCTGTGATATATAACAAGACCACATACGTGGCTCCAAACCGGAAATTAGGCACGCAATATTTCGGATATGTCCTTTCGGCCAACTATGTCTCCATTATGATGGTTCCTTTTGTTGATGGGACAGCCCGGAAGATATTCCATTCCACAATGCCTACTTTTGAGTTTATATTCAGTGGGGCAGTTGTGTGTGCATTGTTAATTTGGGCAATCATAAAACGCAAGAATTATGTGTTTGCAATAAATCCTGCTTCAGCAGCTCCAACACCTGAGGAGATTGCAGCTGCAACGAAATGATGAAAATAACCTTATAAAAAAACTCCACAGCATATTCGGGGCTGTGGAGTTTTTTTGCTTTTATGAGTCGAGGCCTTAATGTTATAAAACTTATCCCTCTTTTTTAGGATAGATGAAACGTGCCAGACCATAGATATATCTTCGGAATCCGGGGCGGTAAGCTAACATGCGGTCGAACCATTTCAAATGAGGATTGATTAGTTTAACCACATATCCTACGTAGAACATGGCAAAAAGAGTTCCGGGTCCGACAACAGTCCAAGGCCATGAGCCGAAAAAGCAAAATCCCGATATCACAGCCAATATAACAAGGATTGTATCCACAATTATCTTAACTATGGGGAAGGGGCGACCCGTTACTCTGGCAATAGCAACCTGGATTCCTTCTCCTGGCATCGTGACAGAACCGCAACGTATTTCCAAAGCGACAGCGCAACCCAATATAGTGGCACCAACCAACTGGGCTATTATTTCCCTCCATAGGGTTGTGTATGAAAAGAAAGAAGTCACCCACATGTTAACATCGAGCAGAGCTCCAAACACGAAACCTACCAGGAGTTGAAAAAGCTGTAAAGGTTCAAATCGACGACGGAGAATCACAACTTGGGCCAGAACAAGGATGATATTCATTATGTTGGTATAGCCTCCGATGGTCCATGCAGGAGCCAGTCCGGCCTCTCCGGCAAGAGTAAAAGACATAGGAATCGATGAAATCACCCCGCTCCCAAGGTTTGAACGAACACAAAACGCTACGCCGAGCGTCATGAAATACATGGAGAGAAGCAACAGAAAATGTTGCCAGATAAAACCTATTACCTTTTCTTTCATTCTGCAAAAGTATATCGGGGAGTTTTAAATCATGATTATTAGATAGATAAAGAGGGAAACAAAAGAGGAAAGTAACAAAATAGTAACAATTTTGTGAAAATCTTTCTATTGCTGCTGCGGATTTTTCTTTTCCCTTTTATTGTTATAACGAAGTTTTTATATATTTAGTTTGTTTTGAAGTTTGGTGTTGACAGTATGAAAAGATGGGGTGACTGTCCTCGCGGATGGTCACCCCTGAGTTCTACTCATTTTGTCAATATCACTAAAACTGCTTTTGAATAGAATCCTTACAACGAAATACTGTTAATCAAATTTTTTGCATCACTGTTAACTAAGTTGTAAATTCCAAATTAGAAGCCGGTGCTTTTTAATTAGAATTTACCTAACTAAAATAACCCAAAATATAATATTCTCATTTCTCATTTCTCATTTCTCATTCGCTTTTTCATCTATTAGTAGATAAAATAGATGATATTAGAAAAAGTAGATGCCTTCTTTTGTTTCCTAACGACTGCTGAGGAGGTTGGCTTTGACCTGGGTCTTCTTCCTCGGAGGTGACAGCTATTCTTCTTCTTCCTCGGGGTCTTCTCCACAGAGTTGGCGCAAGCGCTCTTCAATGTTGGGGGCTGAGACTTCTGCTTCGAGAGATATATCCACTGCTTTCATTTTCGGGGTGTGGAATTCGAGGATCTTGATTTCGGCGGCTACACGTTGGTCGGAGTCGAGCAGGAGCATGTCTGCCTCAAAGTCTGAGATTACGGCCAGCTCTTTTGTTATGGGATGTTCCTGGCCGTGAGGTTCGAAATATTTCATCGAGTGATCGCGGAGAAATCCTTTCAGGGGATTCTCTTTATTGGGAGTCCCTTTCTGTCTGCCTCCTGTCTTTTTCCCTTTTGCCATGTCAAATCGGTTTTTTCATTATGTCAGTCAGTACTTAAAGAAACAATACAAAAATAGGGGGTTATCTTCGCAGATGATTTATATCTTCCGATTTTGTCTTATTGAAACATTCGGAAGATGAGATTCCGGAATCCAAAAAAAACTATTAGATATGGGAGTAATAGGCAGTGCTTTGGGAGGTGCAATTGGGATAGGGAGCGCGATTTTCGGCGGCATATCCGCGTCACGCGCCATGAAGCAGGTTAAGGCCAACATCGAGAAGCAGCGTCTTGAGAATCAGAACCGTTATGACAGGCGCATAAATGAGGATGCCACCCAGCGGGCGTGGGCACAAAGGATGCTTACGCTCGTAGGGGAGGATATAAAGAAGCGTAACCGTCAGGCGGCAGCCACGGCTGCTGTCATGGGAGGCACGGAGGAGAGCATGGCGGCGGCCAGGGAAGCTAATAATGGAGCCATGGCAGAAGCGGCTTCACAGATTGCAGCCGCCGGGGAGCGCAGGAAAGACCAGATAGAGGATCAATATATCCAGGCGGACAATTCCCTTACCACGCAGCTTAACAATATGGAGATGCAGAAGGCTTCGGCCATTGGAACGGCCGTGGGAGGGGCAGCTCAGGCGGCTGCAGGCATGGGAGAATATTTCTAAGGGTTTAATTAAAAGTTATACGTAAATGGCCGATAATAATACAAATCAAACCGAGAATCAGACAGCAACCGCGCCGGTTGTGACAACTCCTCCGACGGCAGAGCAGCCGGCAACACCAGTAGTGGAGCAGCCAACCGCGCCGGTTGTGACAACTCCTCCGGCTGTAGAGCAGCCAGCCGCGCCGAAAGTAGAGCAACCGGCTGCGCCTGTTGTGACAACTCCTACGGCGGCAGAACAGCCAGCAGCTCCTGTTGAGACGCCTACTACGACGGGGGAGCAGCCGGGCGCAGAGAGTTCTGAGAATCCAGCTCCATCGCAAGAGGAGAATGAAAATTCCAATGCAACAAAAGAAGATGAATTCTTATGGCCCGAAAACGGCTATAACGGAGCTGAGGACGTAATAAAATATATTGAGGAGCGCATTCAGGCTTTGGGGAAGAAGAGTGAAAAAGATTTAAAGCGGGAGAAAAGGTGGAGGCGCTTCGAGGGGATTATATCCAGTCTTAGCGACACGGCGCGAGCAGTGGCAAATCTTATCGGCACCACGCAATATGCACCGAACATGTATGACCACGCCCATTCCCTGACTCCGGCCATGAAGGCGCGTTTTGACAAGATCGACGCGCAGCGCAAGGCCGATGATGAGGAATATTATAATCTGGCGATGAAGCTCTTTACCACGCGTAAGGAGGAGGAAGAGAAGAATTTCCAACGTGGTAAGGAAAATCTTCTCTATAAGCTGAAGTTTAATGAGGACAAGAGAAAAGACAATGAAGATAGGAGAAGGGCAGCGGCAGCGGAACATAAATTACTCATTGAAGATCTTCAAGTTAAACTTATGAATCATCAAATCACCATAGCCCAAGTCGAGGCATTGATGAAACAGGCTGAAGGGAAGAATGCGGAACAAATTGCAGACATACGTCTTCAGGCTGCAAAATTGGGTCTTGAAAAAGCACAAAGTGAAATTTACAAGAATTACCACACGGGCAGTGGTGGTGGAGGAAAAGGGGGAAGTAGCGGAGGAGGAGGCGGAAAAACACAATATCATCACCAAGATAAATCCTATTCCAATCAAAAAGAATGGGGAGCTGCGGTTATTGCTGATGCTAATAAGAAAGGCATCCCTCTTTACGAAGGGTACGGCAAAAATAAGAAGAAAAAGTCACATGAACAACTTAAAGCGGAGTGTGATGCAAAAGGGGGCACTTACGGTCATATTCATAATCCCAACAAGAAAAAATAAGAAACATCATGGCATACGATAGCAATAAGATAAACGCGGTTTATAACACGCTGGTAGAGGGAGGGGCAGATGTGGGGACTCAGGAGGAGTTTACAGAATGGTTCACTCAATCTGGCGCGGAGGGGGATCAGACGAGAAAAAGCATCTATGATGCTTTCAAGGAGGGAGGGGAGCCGGTAGGGAACACATATAATGAGTTCTATTCATGGCTGCTTGCTCCAGATAACGGGGGCGGAGCGAGCCCGGCAGCGGGCACTGGGGGAAAAAGCTCAGAGAAAGCAGAGCTTCCGGCGGAAACAGCTTCGCGACAGGATGAGGACAGACACATGGAGGAGAGGATAAAGATGGAAGATGCGCGACGCATGGAAGAGGCAATCCGCAACAAGGCAGCCGCCGATGTGGAGGCGAAGAAGAAGCAGTATGCCGAAGATTACAAGCGCCATCATGGTTTTGAGCCTACCGAGCGTCAGCTAAACGACATGATTATCAGGGAGGAGGAGAACCATATAAAAGCGCTGCAGCAAGCCGAGGCGGAACGCGCAAGTCGTAAAGAGGAAGCCGAAGCCGCACGGGCAGCTCAGGCAGAATATGAGAAGGCCCTGAAATTGAAGAATCTGGAAGGGAGAGCCAACTTGGAGAAGATGCGTCAGTCGAATCCGGACATGGTTGCGCATGATCCATTGAAGAAGGAGCGAGATGCGGTGGAGGTGGAATATGGCGATAAGCTATCGCCGCAGGCACAGGCGTGGGTAGATCGCGGCAAGACTCAGCGCCCAACCATGAGCGCCGAGACACAGGCATCATCGTTTAAAGCGGTGAACCAGGGAGAGGATCCGGCTTTTGATACAGGTATTGTGACCAACCGTGAGAGTTCCAACTATGGGCATACAGTATCGGGGCGCAAATTCGCCTATCAGGGAGAAGATCCGGAAGACATCTACACCCTGAAAGAGGGAGTGTTCAATCCGGGAGGAACATCGGCATCACCCTACGAACTAAACGAAGTGACGGTGACGGCCGTGGGAGGAAGAGCCGTTGACAAGCGCGTTGACGAGATGCGCCGTTTGGATCCCGAAGCCTACAAGCTGGCATACGCCGACTTGTATGACAAAGCGAAAGAGGATATCCAGAAGGAGATAGCCCAAGCCGACCGTCGGTTTGAGGAATGGAAAAGAGCCAACCTGGAAAAGGCGCGAGAGATGAGCCCTGAGCAGCTTGCCAGCAAAAGAAATGAATTTGCCCAAGAAGTTGAGACCGAGAGGAAATTAGCCAACTATGAGCAACACTCCAAGGCAATTCAAGATGAGATTATTATCCGTACAAAAGAAATCCGGGCGGAGGTTTGGGAACAATGTGGCGGAAACCAGACTACGTTCCTGCATATCTACCCTTCTGCATGTAAGGCAGATGACACCCTCCAAGCGTTAGAGTTAGAGCTTAGGAATCTTGACAAGGCAAAAGAGCGGGCGGAGACCAAGAAAAGAGATGAGCAGAATGGCACCTTCGAAAATTATATGCAGGGCGCCGGTTCAAAATTATTTGATATAGTGACCAATCCATTTGGCGTCACGGAGCTTCGGGATACATATACCCCGTTATTTAATATAAAAAGGAAGATCGACACCAATAAGCCGCTTACACGAGCCGAGGAGCGCGCCCTTGAGTCGTATTACCTGAAGGAGGATGTAGAGAGCCGCACCCAGATGTCGGGAGCGAGGGCAGCTGGAGAGTTCACCACCGGACTTGTGGAATGTGCCCTGGAATTTGGCTTGAACCCGGCGAGTGGAGTAACGCGCAAGACCTTGATGAAGATAGCAACGGAAGTGGGGGAAGATGGGGTGAGGATGGTTTTGCGCAATTCACCCGGTCTGTTAATGAAGCTTGGCTATAAAGCCGAGAATATAGGGGCGCGTCAGCTTGGCAAAAACATAGCCAAGCTTGGAGGGGCAGCATTGGCAGAAGGCGCCGCAGTGACAGGTACCACCCAGGCAGCTAAGAATATCGGCCAGGTTGTGGACCGCAGCATGTATCGTAAAGACGAGGAGGGGAACTATTACCAGCCGGAGAGCACTGTTCAGGCAATGGCAAAGGTCGGGGTTTCTTCGACAGCCACCAACGCGATCTTCATGGTTCCGGCCAACTATGGTTCAAAAGTGGTTGAGACCCTCACCAAAGGGAAGCAAGCCACCTCCGCACTGAAAGACATGCACCTTCCTTTCGGCAACCCCATTGATGCTTTTGTAAAGATGAAAGGGGGCGAGGTGACATCTGTATTGACCGGGTCGACCTTTGGACGCAGTGATATGGATCCAACGTGGGATTCGGTCTTTTCAGCCTCCGCCAACGGAGAATTGATTACGAACCTACTTGTGGCCGAACTTGTATCGGGAGGTATAAAGGGAGCGGTTTCTTACGCAAAAGGGGGTTATTTGAAACGCAACTCCAAGAAACAGGAAGAGCAGGCACGGCAGGCAGCCCTTAGAGCCGGGGCAGTATTCTCAGAGAGCAGGAATGCCGGGGAATGGAATGCCATTGTGGGGATGTTTAATTCCGGCGATGCTGAGCAATTTAAGGCGGCCTCAGAGCGGATAGAGGGAAATATCCGCAAAGGCACCTTCTCAAAGAGGGAGGGGGATGCAGCCGTGGACTATGTAAAAGCCGCGGCACGCTACATAGGATCGGAGAATAAATATCAGGAATGGAAACAGCGAGGGAGAGGGGAAACAGATGAAGAGGGAACTGGCACTTCGTTTAGATCACAATTCACGGAGGCAGAGCGAAAGGAGGTTGAATCCTACGAGCCTCTTCATGAAGGGGCATACAACGAGGGATGGGGAGTGACCGACACAGAGGGGGCGCAGGAATTATGGCGCTCCTATCGTCTTCCGGAGGGGAAAGAGGAGGAGCTTGGGGAATGGGTTAATAGGATAGAGGAGAGGGACGATGCGGCCGCGAGTCTTTATCTCATAGAGAAAGAGAACACTCTTAGCGAAGAGAACAAAAATATCCTGAAGGAATATATATTGAACAAAGCTCGATGGGAGGGATATGCGGATGCGCGCGACACACGGCGCGAAGAGGAGCTTAGCAAAAGTGACCGCTATATAGATGAGCGTACCAACAGGGATGGGAATGTTCAGAGGGTTAGGCGCGAGAGCGATGATTCCGAACTTTATGTAGTGGCCGGCAATCTTGTTACCGAATATGATGAGGGGAGCGGGCGGCAGGTTGTGAACCGGGAGAAGAGTTCGGATGTGATATTCTGCTATGATCCGCGTGAGGGGAAGGTTAAGACCTATCAGCCGGGCGACCTGAGATATGATTTGGAGGCGGTTTCGGCGTCGGCCTTCAAGGAATATTCGCGAGGGGAGATCAGCAAGCAACATGAGGAGGAAGATGCGATCATAAGAGGGGAAGAAGCAGGAGCAATCGAAGAGGGGGCAGCTAAAGCTGCTGCACAGAACCAAGCTTCGCCGGAGGCCGGCAGCCAAGAGAAGGCAGGGGACGGAAGCAGAGCTTCAGGCGGAAACAGCTTCGCGAATGGAGGAGGGGCGGCAAAGGAATATCCAACCATGTCGGCTGAAGATATAGGTTTTCATGTGGATGAGAGTTTTCTTGTTCCCACGGATGGTGATGGGAGCAAGGAGCAGCGCGCAGTGGTATTAGGGAACGACCGGAGAGATATAAAGGTATGGACGCAGCATCCCATCTCCTCATTAAGCGAGCGAAACCATGAGTTTGGCGGCTATAACACCATGATACCCGTAGGGGAGATAGATTCATGGGCGATAAAGGATTCGGAGGGTAATTATAAGGATTATGTTCATCCACAGAAAGGACGGTTTAATGTGGAGGCGGAGAAGCCAGCAGCTAAAGCGCCGGAGGTCGGCCGCCAGGAGAGTGCAGCTGAAGCACCGGAGGCCGGCAGCCAAGAAAAGGCAGCTGAAGCGCCGGATGCCGGCAGCCAAGAAAAGGCAGCTGAAGCTGCTGCACAGAACCAAGCTAAGGCAGAGGGAGCTGCAACAGCATTATCGAGGATTCCGAAGAATGAGAAGGAGGTTCCGTTGTTTACGACGGTGGAGCCGCCGTTGGCATGGGATGGGATAGTTGAGCTTGCGAAGGGGGATGAGAAAGAGGCACGGGTATTGGTAGGGTCGATGTGGAAAGATGCCAACGATAAATATGAAAAACTCCGCAATCAGGCGCCCAAGGAGGAGAAACCTAATTTAAAAGGGAAGAATATCTTGGAGAAGGCGCAGGAGATGGAAAGGGTTAGGGAGGTTAACAAGCAACGGCGCGAGCAGTATGAAGAGGCGTTATCGGAAGCAAAAGCGGAGGTCGATTCCTGGTTAGCCATCGGGCAGGAGCATACAAAGCTTCAGCAGGCACGGATGAATGCGGAGGCCGACAAAAGGAGAGCCGAGGAGCAGGCACGCAAAGAGGAGGCCGAGCGTCAGTATCAGGCACAACAGGCCGAGAAGGAGGCGCGCAAAGCGGAGGCGGCCAAGACTGGGGCACACAATGTGGGGGCAGGCTTGAAAGAGCGATGGGAGAAGGCTCAGAAGGTTGTGGGTCCGGAGGGGATTTATATCATGCCCGACGGCACACAGCTGAAAGGGCATTGGATGCTTGTGGAGGCAGGGAGCGTGGCGGCGAGCCATGATCCCGAGAACGGATTCAAGAAAACCGAGGGATTTCCGGTGGATAAGAATGGGAACACCGTCAACGACCGCGACTATGAGGCCGACAAGGATGCTCAGGGGATAGTGATGAAGATAAGCGATGGTTATGATGCGAGAGCAATACAATCGCCGGTGGTTGTGAGCCGCGACGGGGTTGTGTTATCGGGCAACAACCGCACCATGTCGGGAGATTTGGCAGCACGCAAAGGGACCGACACAGGCTATATCGACTATTTAAAGAACAATGACGGGATGTTCAAGAGGGAGGAGGTGGAACAGTTCCAGCATCCGCGCAAAGTGTTTGTGACCACGGAAGAGCTACCCTACACCGCCGAGACCTTTGCGAGATTCAACCAGTCGGAGACCAAGAGCCAGAACACGGCAGAGAAGACCATCAAGCAGGGAAAGACCGTAAGCGACGCAGCCTTCAGAAAAATTGTTAACTTTGCATCGGAGCATGAGACCATCAAGGAATTTTTCTCTGACCCCAAGGCTGCGAAAGCCGTTATAGGGATATTGGAGGAAGCCGGGGTTATCAACTCCAACGAGAAAGCGCAATATTTCAGCAACGGGCGTCTTTCAGAAGAGGGGGAGCTATTTATAGAGAAGGTTCTTGTAGGGAAGAGCCTTGAGAACAGTCCGGAGGCGGTTAGAGAGCTGATGGAGATGCCGACGGCACGACGCCGCTTTGCGTCGGCACTGCTTCAATTGGCCGACAACAAGGCACTGAAAAACGGCTACGATTTGGGAGAAGAGATGGTTGAGGCCATAGATTTGGTTTATCGAGCCAAGATGAGCGAGGAGGGGAGCGAGAAGAAGGTTTATGGGGAGGGGAAGCCGATATCGCCCTTCGGGCGTCAGGAGGGGCTGTTTCCGGAAGAATTCGGGGAGCAGTCGGTGAAAGACGCTACAGTATTGATGCTTGCCGACCTCCTCAACCATTCCAATCTGACGGAGTTGAGGAAGGTGTTGGAGGCTTATAATGGAGCCGCACGCGAAGCATCGAACGGATCGGGCGACATCTTTTCGGGGGAACCTGAGAAGAAAGAGGATATATTGACACGCTATATAAATGAATTCAAGAATGCAAACAAGAGACAACGAGAGCAGGCAGAGGCCGAATATGCAGGACGGCGCGCCGCGAATGCAAGAGAAGAGAGAGGAGAGAGGGAGGAATCAAATACAGGGGGAACAGAAGGGGTTAAGGAAGCTGAGAATGCTTATGGACGCGGTGGAGAAGGTGAGGACGGAAGGGACGAATACAAGCCGATAGGAACCGGCATATTTGGAAAGATATATGATCAGTTTAAGGGAAAGGTAAAGGAAGCCTTCTCATTTCTACTAAAACATAAGGAGGGAGACCTCCGTGGAGTATTCCATAGGGATGGTATTGGCGACATTGACCTTGTATGGGGAGATGCTGCCACTAATGATGGTCTGGCCCATATCATAGATAAGCATGTTGGGGCAGACAGGGACTTCGCCACTGTGGATGATGCCATGAAGACCATTGATGATGTTATCAATAACGGCCGAGTAATAAAGGAAAGATGGGATAAACTAACTATCGATAAAGATGGTAAGCGGGTGGTGATTAGAAAGAATCTAAGGAATGAAAAGGGTGAAATAGTTGATAATAACAAAAATTGGGTGGTTACTTCATTTGATAGTAACACACCCAAAATAAAAGGCGCTTCTGCCCGAGCAACCCCCAGTAAGCCAGATGTGGGAGCAGGTGCTGTCGCTCCCAACCTTTCTAATGCCAAAGTTAATGAAAAAAAATCAGAAAAGCAAGGGAACGAGGGAGAAAAATCATTAGAGGAGGCGAAAAAGGCACGGGCAGCGATAGAGAAGGGGGCAAATGACTATGGCCGTCGTTATCGGGGGAGCGAAGGCTTCAGCGATTATACCCGAGGGCTTGACAAGCTTGAGGATTCCAGGCTTGAGGAGGAGAGGGGGAAGCTGAGCCAAACCATTCGGGATGCACTGAAGGAGGCTTCGGAGAATGAGGGGAAGGAAGCATATAACGAGGCTTTGAAGCGCGCCGGGGAATCGGCGGCACAGCGCCAGGCAGTTGAGGCTGAGATGGCCAGACGGAGGGGGATGGCCGACGGGGGGAGCGTTGTGGATATAGCCGAGGATATTGCGGAGGTATATGGGGGCTCATTATTCCGGGATGAGGATTTTGATTTCATGGTTGTGGTTCCGGCACACCGTCAGGGGAATCTTTTTGAGGATGAATGGGGAGCAGCGCCGGAGGCCGGCAGCCGAGAGGCGGCAGCTAAAGCTGCTGCACAGAAGCCGGAGGCCGGCAGCCAGGAAGGTGGAGGAAGCAGAGCTTCCGGCGGCAACGGCTTCGCGCCAGGACGAGGCGCGACGGTGATAGAGGATTTCGGGGAGAAGATAGCCGGGGCACGGAAGGATATGCTATCGGAATTTGCGAAAGGCTTGGGGGATGTTACTGAGGAGGCTCTGGTGAAGATGCCGTTGGGGAAGGCAGTGAAGCGACCGGATTTCGGGAAGATGACAGAGAAAGGGGCGATGACCGCAGCGGAAGCCACCGTTGCCGAGGCGCTATGGCAGGCTGTGAATCTCGACCGTAAGCCTACGGCAAAGCGCACCAACCGCGTTGCCATACAGCAATGGGCAAAGCGGACAGCCGAAAGATTGAAGCGATTGGAGAGCTTCCTTAATGGGGATGCTGAGACCCGACGCAGCATAATAGAGAAGATGAACAGTGAAGAGCGGTTCGAGCCCTCTCCCGAGATTAGGGAGCATGAGCAGGCGCGCTACGATGATATCCGGGAACAGAACAGTCACCGGCGCGCTTTTGCGGAGCCGGTGTACACTCCTGACGAGGCAGCCGTGAATGCAGAGATTCTGAAACGGATGGGAGCGCAGCCGGGGGATAAAGTGAAGCTTGGATTGAGCATACACCCCAACTCAAGCTATGAATATTATGAGATAAGGGATGCCGGAGGGAACCGCCTATTATACACGGAGAGCGGACGCAACCTTGAGCAGATGATAGAGAAGGCCGTGATGCTTACACGGGTGATGAACGGGGACATGGAAGTGGTTTATCCCAAGAGCTGTTTCAGCCTGATAGGGATGGATCCGAAGATGGCACCCACGGGGAGGTGGAAGGTTGGTTATCTTGCCAAGAACAGCTGGAACTATAAGGAGAGGGTGTATGAAAGCCGGGCGGAGGCGGAAGCCGGGCAGAAAAAGCTCGAAGAGCGTGGATGTTCGACCACTCTGAGAGAAGAGCAGGAACGTACCGGGAAATATGGGAGCTACAAGATACGTTTCACCAATCCCCTGAACGGGGAGCGTATAGAATTGCCGGGCACCTATGAGAGCCGAGAGGAGGCACGGGCACGGATAGAGGAAGGAGCGGAATCGGTGAGCGAGGAGGTGAACCGCCTTATAGAGAAAGAGAGATCGCAAACCGACATCAAGCGTCATTTCTACGCATCGACCACTTACCAAAGAGGCGAGGGGCGCAAATTTGTTGTGGCAGGGGAGAAACCGGGGAGTGAAGGGGAGCCGATGGTGATAAAAGAATTCAAGAGCCGTGAGGAAGCAGAGGCATGGCTTGAATCGAACACCGAGGCGCTTGAAGAGATCCGTCGCAAATGGGTGGAGGGGAGGAAGAAATTCACTTTCTTTGAGAGCAGCGAGAAGCCGCGCCAGGGTAAAGACCTCCGCGGGGGCAAAGATGTCACACCCGAACAATTCACAGAAGATTTTGGTTTCCGAGGGGTTCAATTCGGCAACTGGACCAATGGGCGCGACCGCCAGGCGGCATTGAATGAAGCCTACGACAGCTTCCATGACCTTGCGGAGGTTCTGGGGGTGAGTCCGCGCGCCTTGTCGCTCAACGGGGAATTAGGATTAAGCTTCGGGGCGCGCGGCACAGGGAACGCCAACGCGCATTACGAGCCGATGGAGGTTGTGATCAACCTGACCAAGACACGAGGAGCCGGGAGCCTTGCGCATGAGTGGTGGCATGCTCTCGACAACTACATGATGCGCCAGAAAGGGAATCCTCTTTTATATGCTACCAGCCACATCGACAGCCGTAGCGGCCACAGGGCGGAGGTAGTGAATGCCTTCCGGGGGCTGACAGAGGCAGTGAATAAATCAGCCTACGCGGAGCGGAGCAAGCGCCGACGCAACGCCGACTACTGGGGTTCTGATATAGAGATGACAGCCCGTCTCTTCGGGGAATGGGTAGTTGACGAGCTTGGGGCACGCGGCGCGAGCAACCACTTCCTCTCGCGCGGCATAGAGCCCGAGGTGTTTGACAGATACCGGAGATTCTATTATGAAGCCTATAAAGAGACATGCGGGCTGAGCGGAGAGAAGCCCATGAGCTTCGAGGAGTTCAGTAAGCAAGGGGATTCATTGCGCGATTTCCCCTATCCTACGGTTGAGGAGACGAGGACATTGGGTAAGCATCTGAGGAGGATCTTTGATTCGCTTGAAGAGAGGGGAGGCGAAAAAGGGGGGATAATGCTTGAGGATGATGAAGCGGGGTATGGTAAAGGAAACGAAAGAAACGCCAAGAGCTTACGCAATGGCACCGTTGAGGAGGGAGGGGAGCTCTTTGAGAAGAGGGGGATGAAGGCACGGCAGCTGAGTCTGTTTGATTCGGATTTCGGGGAGGCAAAGAGAGAAGGGCTGCTGAAAGATGAGCGGAGCGAGAGCCTGATAAAGGCAGAGGACGCGGTTGTGAGGCTCACGGATGATTATGGAGAGGCTTATTCACAGGTGTTGAGAGCGCCGGAAGGGGAGTTGCCGTCGGCGTTGGAGGAATATCGGTATCAGCTTCGGGATGAGCTGTGGGACTCGTTGCGTCATTATTACCGCGAGAAGGGGAACAGCGCGGAGGAAGCGGAGATAAGGGCGAGGGAGACCCTGAGCAATATCGAGGCACAGATTTCGCTTGCGGAATGGCGGAGGGCTGAGGCAGCGCCAGAGGCCGGGGCAGGAAGCAGAGCTTCAGGCGGAAACGGCTTCGCGACTGGAGAGGGGGAATATAAGACGGCGGGCGGGGCACGGCTTTTGTTTGAGCATGATGGATGGTTGCCGGAGCTTGGGGAGGGGGAATTCTGTCATTTCGAGCAGAAATTTCAGGAGGAGGGGAAATTCAGTTTCAGTGGCGACTCACGGATAGAGAGCGCCGACGATGTGGCTTATATGTTGCGGTCGCTGGAGGAATACAGCCGAGAGCACAGCTTTGCGGTGATGGAGAAAGATGGAGTTCCGGTGGTGGTTCACTTAGGGATGGGGACGATGGCCGGGACGATGGTTGATTTATCGGCGGTGAAGGCAGCAGATTTGATGCTTGGGGGAGCGGACAGGGTTTGGTTTGTTCATAATCATCCGAGTGGGAATCTTCGATGCAGCGGGGCGGACTGCAAGGTTCATGAGAACTTGGCGCAGATGCTTGGTGATCGACTTGGGGGGAGCATCATCATAGACACGCTGAGAGGGGAATATGGGATGTTTGATTCGCAGCGGAGCACGGGGGAATATAAGCGTCCTACCTCCGCGAGGAGCGAGGAGACGCCCGTGGGTGTTTATTCCTACGATCGTTTTGAGCAGAGGGTTTATGATGCTGATTTCGATTTCAGCCAACTGGCAAAGGTTGACGGTCCGCAGTCGGTTGCGTCGTTTATGAGCGGCTATCGTCTGGGTGATGGGAAGAAAGCCGGGGTATTGGTGTTGAATCATGCTAACAGGATAGTGGCGAATTTGCCGGTTAGCCATTTGCTGACGAGCGAAGAGGGGATAGAGACGATCGTTAAATATGCTGTGAGAGGAGGGGGAGACCGTGTTATACTCTTCACCAACAACAGGGTATCAGTAGGGGATTTGGCACGGCTAAGGGATGGGATAAAGAGCCATTCGGGAGGGTCGTTGAGTCTGTTGGATGTTGTTATGGGTAAAGATGGCTACAGCGCGCACGACAACAATCTCTTCCGGATGGGGGAGAGCAAAGAGGACTTTGATGGCATTCGTGAGGAAGCGGTGGAGAAACGAGGGATAGTGATGCCGGGCTTGGCAGAGAAGGAGGTGAGGGTTGTAAGAGTAGCCCGACATGATTTCGAGGGGGATCGGATAATAGAGCAGGCGCGGAAGTGGGCGAAAGAGAATATCGTAGGGGAGCATGAATTGACCGACAGCGCAGGTAAAAGGGTGAAATATAAGATAAGCGGAAGGACTATACACAAATATCTCAGTGATTCCGCTATTGGCAAGAGTGATAATCTTGGGGTTCATGTAGCGGTTCTAAAGGAATTGCCGGAGGTGATTTCAGAGAGCATCGAGGCGGAGGTGCATCCAGATTATAATAAGGTTGGAGAGAGAGGAGAGGAGAATGGGAATGACGATAGATATTTGATACATCGATTTTATGGAGCAGTAGATATCGAGGGGGAAAGATATAGAGTAAAGACCACGGTAAAAGAAAACGGTGAAGGCAAAGAACCCACTATACCACATAGTTTTGAGGTAACAGAAATAGAGCTGCTACCCGAAAGTAACAGCTCTGAAGTGGAGCCTACGGCAGTCAACTCAGAGAGTCGATCTCCACATAGGAGCCCAAAATTAACAAATAAAATTGAAACAGACAAGATTTCAGGCAGAAAATTATTGGAAGGAGTTGAAAAATCCTACGATCCGGGGGTAAAACTTTTGGAAGCGAGTGAAAAAAACACTTCTTCGGGTTCTGGCTCTCAGCATAATGAAAGAACCGCCGGGATGAAGCAGAGGGCGCAGGAGATTGGGGAACGGCTCAACACGCCATTGAGGATCATAACAAGAGCGGAGGCCGAGGAACAGGGTCTTGGCGACAAGAAAGGCTGGACTAACCGGCGGACAGGGGAGGTTACGATAGTTGCGGAGAATCACCGGAACGAGGGGGACATAGCCGACACGGTTGTGCATGAGGTTGTGGGTCACCATGGACTAAGGGCGCTCTATGGGGGCGAAGAGCAGCTGCATGAGTTTCTTGATTCCGCTTACAGGAAATCGAGCCGTAAGATTCGGAGCGATATAGAAGCGCGTGCCGCAGAGATGATGGAGCGCGACATTCGGCGCCTTGCAGAGGAGCGGGGGAACGGTTATTTCGGGGAGGCAGAGGCGAGAGTGGAGGTTGAGAGCAACCGGGCGCGCTACTTGCGTGATGCCACGGAGGAATATGCCTCCGACTTGGGGATGCGCATGGGAGAAGAGGGGTTGGAGAAGATTCGGGAAGAGGAGCTGACCTTCTGGGCAAGGATGCGCGGAGGGCTGCAGCGCGGTCTGAATAAAATATTCGAGAGCTTAGGCTTTGATCCACTTTTCCGATGGAGCGACCGGGAATGGGGCTATCTGTTGTCTAAATCGCGAGAGAACCTCCGCAACCGTGAGTTGGGCCCCGATGTGTTCGAGGCAGCTGAGGATTATCTATTGCGCGAGCGGAGCGGCTATGGGAAGGGGAAAGGTTTCTCCGATGCAAAGGAACTCATGTCGAGGGAACTCTTCCGGGAGGGGGATGAAGAGAAAGATCCTGAGGCATTGCGAACCGAGATGCAGACACGGCTGGCGTCATTGCTGACGCGAGCGGCACAGGAGATGGCGGAGAAATATAAAGGGAGCTATAAGAGGGTGAATGAGGTGAGACAACGGTTGGGAACACAGCTGAATCTGGTTTCGAAGATCCTTAATGAAAGGGAGGGAGAGGGAATCGAGCATGAGCTATCCCAACAGACAAAAGAGACGCTTTCGGAAGGAGCCGAAGAATCGATGGCAGCACAGAGGGAGCATGACCTCACGAGCTACCGGGCACTGAGCGATATGGTTGAATTATTCAGCGCCGGAGGGGGACTTGACAGCGTGACGGCCGGGGAGGTGAGGCGGTTGCTTAATGCTTGCGGCCAGAGCATCGGGGCAGGGAGAAGGAAGTTTGCGGCACAGGCGAGCAGGGTGATGAATATCTTGATAGGTAATCACCTCCGCCAGAGCCGGGAGACGTTTTATAATCTGTTGAAGATAAAAGACTCGAAGGTTAATGCTTTCGGGGTTGAGGTTCAGGGGCGTCTTGACAGCATGGGGCAGAAGACGATAAAAACTCTTCGGGAGAATTATGGGAAGCGTGAAACGAACTTCGAGGAGGAGATCAAGAGCTTGCGCAGCCGATTGGAGCAGGCACGAGGGGAGACAGCGAAGGGGGAAATAGAAGCACAGATAGCGGGGCTTGAATATGCTAAGGCCTATCGGGACACGGTGAACACCTTTGAGCGGGAGAAAGAATCTGTGAAAGGGGAGATGGCGACGTTGAAGAAAGAATATGAGTCGGGGATGTGGACAGAGAGGGAATATTATGCGAACCGGGGGAAGCTATTGGATAAGCTACAGAAGACTAAGATTGAACATGCGGATGCTTACCGGGTGTTTGTGAACCGTCTTGCCGGGGATTTGAAGGAGAGCGCGGAGGGGGCGTTGCACTTCCGGGATTCACAGAAGGAGCAGAGCAACCATATCAGGCATTTGGCGAATTCGGATATGAAGGGGTTATCGGCGGAGAGCCAACGGAGCGAGGAATTGAGGAATAATTTCTTCAAGAAGGCTCTGACTCGGCCATTGGGGAGCTTCGAGGCCTTTATGAAGCTTTTTTCGAGGGGGAGCATGGATGGGCACGGGATGCTTGAGCAGGAGTTTATTCCACGGCTTAATGAGGCGAGCGGGAGGGAATATCTTGGGATTAGGGGGAAGCAGGCGAAGCTTGGGGAGAAGGTGGTTGAGATATTTTCTTCACCCATAGACAAACGGGAGGCGCCGGAGGCGGCAGCTGAAGCTGCTTCACAGAACCAAGCTGGCGGTATTACTGGAAGCAGAGCTTCAGGCGGCAACGGCTTCGCGACGGAGGGGGAGGAGAGCGGAAAGGCTAAGCTCAAGGAGGGGAAGGCCTCTCGGAAGAGGGAGGAGAGGCTGCGGAAGGAATGGGTAAGGCTTGGAAGGAAAGCTCGGAAGGAAAATTTGACAAATGGGAAGCGGACGGTAAAGATAGCATTCCGGAACGGAGACACTGAGAGGGAGTATGAACTTGGAGTGGGAGAGCTTATGTATATCTATGCAGCCGGGAAGAGCATCGACGGCTCGATAAAGCTTCACCGGATGGGGATAACGGATGAGAAGCTACAGCAGATCAAGGAGCTTATCCCGAAAGATATGCGGGAATTGACAGATTGGGTTCAGGAAGAATTTCTGACGGATTGCCGGGAGGAGTATAATCGGGTTCATGAGCGGATGTTCGGCGCTCCGATGGCGGCCAACGAGCATTACATTCCGTTGAAGATCGACAAGAACTCGATTCCGAAAGATGAGGATATCAACAATCCTGTTGGAGGGCGGACTACCTCCTCAGTGAGCACGGGGGCTGTGATCAAGCGCACCTTCAATTCACTGCCGCTTGATATTCTGCACACGAATTTCTTTGATGTGATCAATGACCATATCAGGGAGATGGAGCATTGGGCAGCATATTCGGAGGTGACACGTGATTTGAACACGTTGGTTTCGCATAACCGGTTTAAGAATCAGGTGAAGGGAATGAAAAGCGTCCTCGGAAACGGAGAGGAGCTATGGGATAGCTTTGTGGCTTCATGCCGGGTAGCGACAGGGAATTATGATAAGGTTAAGAACGACAAATGGATTCTTGATTTCTCTTCGGCGATGATAGCATCAAAAGTGGCAGGACGACTATACACGGCCTTTAAGCAGTTAAGCTCCTTCCCGGCATATATAGGGGAGGCGAACATAGGGCACTTGGCATTATCAGCGTTACGCTTACAGAACAGTTTTGAGTGGGCGCGCCAGAATCTTCCACAGTTTGAGAAGCGCTGGGGAGGGAGAATGGCGGGCGATGAGAAACTTGAAAGCGCGGCTCGCGATGGGAAATGGTTTAAGAAATATCTGAACTCCAAGATAGCGAAGGGGGGCATGTGGGCGAATGCTTTTGTTGACGCTTGCACGGTTGCGATGGGAGCCAAGGCTATCTATGAGACCAAGCTGAAGAGATATGAGAGCCAAGGCTATAGCAAGGCAGATGCAGAAGCCAAGGCGAAGGCAGATGCCTCCAATTTATATAACAAGACACAGCAGTCGAGCGAGGGGGCATATCTATCGGAGATGCAGGCCGAGCGGACCTTCCTCTCCACTCTCTTCACGGCCTACCGGAATTCACCCATCTCCTATCAGCGTATGCTTGTGGAGTCGGCGAGGAATATCAAGCGAAGGATGAAAGGGAACGCCGAGGATATGATTAGACAGCGTCAGCAGCAGATCCTGAGAGAGTGGGGTTATGACTTAGAGAATAAGAGTGGGGTATATGAGAAGAGGGATTTTGAAAAGAGCGAGGCCATGGCATGGGCAGCGGCTAAGCGGGATTACAAGACATCGTGGAAGCGCGATATCCTGAATCTTGCCATCTTTGGGTTCACGATGCAGCTGACTTGGAATTTATTCGGCCATCTACCCTACATTAGTTTCGGGAGCGACAATGATGAGCGCTGGGATATGGGAAAAGATGATGCGTGGCACGCCTTAATCGGCGGCCAGGTGGAGGGCTTGACGGGAGGGGATATTCTCTCGGACGGATTGAATAACCTCCGCAACATCATCTTCAGCGATGACGACTGGAACACCGAACTTGGGAAACAGCATCCTCTCTTCCAGGATCTGAGCCGGCTATCCGATTCCTTCAAATATGATTGGATGACGGGGGCTAACGAGATATTGAACATTTTGGTAGCTTCCAATATCGGGGCAGCGCCTACTACACTGACAGATGCAGTCGTGGCCATTTCAGATTTTTTGGAAGGGGATATGAGCACAGCCAAGGAATGGGGCTTCTTGATGATGCGCATTGCGCAGGTTCCGCAGAGCCAGCTTGAGAAGATCTGGCTTGATGAGCTTGACTGCACCGGGGCGGAAGCGAAGAGGCTTTCACCGGTGGAATCGGCGAGGAGATATGCGCGGTATAAGGTGATGAAGGGATATGAATTCACGCATTGGTTTATGTCGGAAGATGATGGATCTTATTTTTCCGGGGCAGTGGGGAAGAAGCAGGAGAAGATGCGGAAACAATTCAAGGAGCGCCTCGACAAACTATGGAGCGCGGAGGAGAATAAGAAATTCGCCACGCTTTCAGGCGAGATGGAAGAGATCGGGAAGAAGGAGAAGAGCCTGAATGAGCGCCTCGACCTTTTGGAAGATGAGGCGGCAGGGAAAGAGCTTGATTCATTATATGCCAATCCTAAATATGAGAAATATGAATATTACAAGCTGATGAACCCGGTGCTGAAGGGACTTGCCGACGCCTATCTTGATTCAAGGACTCCTGAGGAGGCTGAGAGGCAATTGGGGGAATTGGTTAAGGTTAAGGGGTTGATGATAGAGCGGCTTGGTGGGGGAGCGATAGGGGATTCGGGCTGGGAAGAGGGGGAAGTGATAGCAGGGAGATTTGAGGAGGGGAAGAGGGAGAGGAAGAAGAAGGCATTAACAAAATAAGAGAGAGCTATGAAAAAGGAGAGACTATATAGGAGGAGGGCAGCTAAAGCTGCTTCACAGAACCAAGCTGGAGAAAATGCCGGCGGCCAGAATTGGGGGATGAACCGGGAGGAGCGGGCGCGGGGAATGCGGTTGTTGCAGGAGGGGGAGGCGCATTACATGGCGATGAGCCGGTTCCGGAGGGAGCGGGAGCGGAACAAGCGCTATACGTATGGTGATCAGTGGGGGGATATGATATGCTATAACGGGGTTAGGATGCGTGAGGAGGATTATATTAGACGCCAGGGGAACACACCGTTGAAGAATAATCTGATAAGGCGGTTGGTTAGGAATGTGATAGGGGTTTATCGGAGCCAGAGCAGCGAGCCGACGTGTGTGGCGCGCGACCGGGATGAGCAGAAGCTTGGACAGACGATGAGCACGACGCTTCAATATAACATGCAGCTGAACCGACTTCAGGGGCTAAACGCGCGGATGATGGAGGAATTCCTTATCAGCGGCTTTGCGGTTCAGCGAAAGAGCTACGGATGGAGGAACGGGAAGGAGGATTGCTGGACTGACAATGTTCAGCCTAACAATTTCTTCATCGACAGCCGTATGCGCGACAGCCGAGGCTGGGATTGCAGCATCGTGGGAGAGATCCACGACATAGGATTTGAGGATTTGGCGGCACAATTTGCGAAGAGTCCCGGGGAATATGAGCGGTTGGCGGGTATATATTCGACGGCGCGTGACCGGAAGCTGCTGACGGCGTTATGGGATGAATTCGGGTATGGGAGCCGGGAGCGCGACAAGAGTTTTCTGGTTCCTCTCGACGAGCGGTTATGCCGGGTGATAGAGATATGGCGTCTTGAGAGCAAGGCGCGTTACCGCTGTCACGACTGGAACAGCGGGGATATCTACAAGATAGATGAGGGGGACCTGGAAGAGCTTGTGATATCCGAGAACCGGCGGAGGCAGGAGCTTGGGGCGGAGATGGGGATGGCGGAGGAGGAGATTCCCTATATAGAATATGAATGGGGAGTGGACCGGGTGTGGTGGTATTATTATCTTAGCCCGACAGGAGAGATCTTGGCGGAGGGGGAGAGCCCTTACGAGCACAAGAGCCACCCTTACGTGTTCAAGGCTTATCCCTTCATCGACGGAGAGATTCATTCGTTTGTGGGGGATGTTATCGACCAGCAGCGCTACACCAACAGGTTGATCACGATGTATGACTGGATAATGCGTGGAAGCGCGAAGGGGGTTTTGATGATACCGGAAGACACGATACCACAGGGGATGAGTCCGGAGGATTTTGCGGAGACGTGGACGCGGTTTAACGGTGTTATCATCTACAAGCCTTCGACGCGACATCAGAACATTCCGCAGCAGGTGAGCCAGAACAGCACGAACATCGGGATCAGCGAGCTTCTTAATGTTCAGTTGAAATTCTTCGAGGATATAACGGGGGTTAACGGGGCGTTGCAGGGGAAGCCCGGATATAGCGGGATGTCGGCTGCGCTCTACAGCCAGCAGATGCAGAACGGGACGACCTCACTTCTTGACATCCTGGAAGCCTTCAGCGAGTTCACGCTTGACGGGGCATATAAAGATGTGAAGAACATTCAGCAATATTACACTGGGCGGAGGGTGATGAACATTGCCGGGCGACGGGCGGTGGTTGAATATGATTCGGATAAGATCAGGGATGTTGAGTTTGATTTGTCGGTTGTTCCGAGCACGGCGACGCCAGTGTATCGGGCACTTGCGAACGATTTCCTTATGCAGATATTCTCGGCGGGGCGGATCACGCTTCAGCAGCTGTTGGAGGTTGGGAACTTTCCTTTTGCGGATGAGCTGTTGCAGCTGATCAAGAGCCAGGAGGAGGGAGAGGCAGCTGAAGCTGCTACACAGAACCAAGCTTCGCCGGAGGCCGGCAGCCAAAACTCTTTTGCGCCGGAGGGGGGCTTCGCGATACCGGAGGAGATAAAGGCAGAGGCAGCGCGAGGTGCAGACCCGGCAGCGGTGGCTCAGCTTTATGCAGCCTTGCGGGGAGGAGATTATCAGAATGAAGAGAATCCGACCGACTGACGAGAAGCAGCGCGGAAGCTGGATTGGGAGGGGTCGATTTCACGAGGGAGGGGCATTTCATTGAAGCAGACGTAGAGGCCGAAGGCGCGTGTCATGAGGATATCATCATGAGCGCCTTCGGCCGCGCCGTAAGCACCGTTCTGCTTTTTCTCGTAAGATAAGAGCTCAGCGAGGCATTTATCGTCGGCCTCGATCCATGCGTGTTCGCGGACGGCGCGGACGAGCTCTGAGATGATCATGGGTTTGGTGTAGGTGTTGGTGTGGAAGCCATATTTCTTAGGGAGTCCGAGGCGAACATCTTCGGGGGACTGACGGCGAGCATAGAGGTTGGGATAAACATCGCGGATTTGATTGAGGAGGAAAAGGGATTGGTCGCCCCCTTCGATCATTCGGGCAGCGTCGTGGGTTTCGATGGTGTTAGATTCGATTACGAGGAGGGCATTATCATAGAAAGCAGCGATTCGGGCGGCATTCCAGGCGAGGATATCCATATCGGTATGGCCGCGCCATTGGGCGACGACAGCCGGGGGTTCGCCGTCGATCATGGAGACACGGTCGAAGACGACGATAACGGACCAGTCGGCTTTTTCGGAGCGGCCACCGATATCGACGGCGACGAGATAACGGTCGGAGATATATGAAGAAGCAGAGCTTCGGGCGGCAACGGCTTCGCGATGGGAGGAGGAGAGAGAGGCTATGGAGCGCCAGGTACCGTTTTGAGTTTTCTCGACAGCATCGGGGAGAGCCCAGACAGCGAGGGCACCGGCCTCATCCTCGACGAAAGCGAGGGAGGAGAGAGGAGAGGAGGTGATGGTTGATATTACTTCGCCGATAAAAAGGGGCTTTCTGCAAGCCGGGCGGAAAGCCTCGACAAGGTATTTATCGAAGACCGATGCGCCGGAATTGACGAAAGCCTCAATATCATCAGAAGGACATTCGGAGGCCATTGAGCCGTGGGAGGTGTGTTTGGTTCGCTCGACGACATACCAATTTATAGCTTCGAGGGTAGCGCCCTTTTTCCAGAGCCACCAGAGATATTTACCCGGCTCCTCACGGGATGATGGGGCTTGGGCGGCATTACGGTTATCTATTAGCTTTCGGGCGAACTCCTCTTTATGGGATTTAGATTTGAAAGGGATCACATTCCAGTCGATTTCGTACCAGGCGATGAACAGGGCCGAAAATTGAGAAGAGGGGTTATCCCGGGCATCGAGGTATTCATGATGGAAAAAATTACCATGGCCATTGGCGGTGGATTCATAGACGATCATAGTTCCGGGCTTATTGAGGACACCTCCACAGGCAGAGCGGACAATATCAGCAGCTTTCTTCTTTGGGGTATCCGACCAGAGGCCGACTTCGGAGAGATGGACGAGGGCATAGTCGCCCCCACGGCAAGAGTCGGGGTTTTCGGCCGTACCGATCTTAATCTTGCAATTACGCTGGGGGATCCTGAAGATAGAACCCGAGCGGCCGACACCGACCATCTTTGGTTCATTATCGGGGAATCGGGCGGCAGGGGGATGGAGCATATCGAGAGGATAAGCCTTAATCATTCGGTCGAACATATCTTTGATTTCATCAGTGGCGGAAGACTGGTGAGCGATAATGAGGGAATTGAGACCCTTTGAGTGGCAAATCTGGAGCCATGCCATATAGAGCTGGGATGTGGTTGAGCCGCCCCACTGGCGAGCTTTGAGGAGGACAATGCGGATAGGGATACCGGCGAGGCGCTGACGTTCGAGTTCGGCGACAAACTTTCTCTGAGGGAAAGAGAGTCGGAATAGGATTTCGGGTTTCCCCTCAATATCCTTATTCTTTATATAGACAAACATAGCGGCCCAGAAAGGGAAGTCGAATCTGCATCGGAGGCGGACAAAACGGTCGATGACAGCGAGCCTTGCCTTTTCATCGGGGACTTGGCCGAGCTGCGAAGAGATAAAATTGTCGATTCCGCCCGACTGAATGAGGAGGTTGAGGAAAGGGGACTGCATCATCTCCTTGGGGAGCCATTGCTTGGGAATGGGGAACCCCGGGATATGGACGGGGACGCGCTCGCCGACCGAGCCGAAACCGGAGATGGGATTGAAAGGGGCGTTGATGAGATTATTTCTTTTCTCATTTTCGTTCAAGATAAGCTTGACGGAGGGCGTCGGACTTTTTGATATACTCATTGAAGAAACCATTTTTAACCTTATAAATTATATCGAGGGCAGCGCGAGGCATCATATAAAACTCCGGAGCGGGGGAATGGACCACTTCTGCGACGAGGGCAGCGACCGAGAGGGAAGGGCGCTTAGCGCGGAGGCAGAGGACACGGCGATGAATTTCAGAGAACATCCTGACCTTTGAGGGGCGCATGTTAGGGGGGAGTGGCTTGCCGGCGAGGAGAGCGGAGATGACGATAGCTGCGCGCTCTTCGGAGACATAGAAACGTTCGGCAGGGAGGGCGACGACCTTAGCGGCTATTTCGCGAGTACGGATAACGGGGACATCGCGGATCAGGGAACGGAAAGCGCGCATGAGGTCGTTGTTGCGCTGACGGGTGAAGGCAAGGATGGCACCGTTGGGTTTCATAAGCAAAAAAAGGTTGGAATAAAGATGGAAAACGAATATTACAAATATAATGAAATAAAAACGGAAGATAAAGATAACAAGCGAATAAGAGGGCTTAAATTTGCGCAAACCAAAAAAACGGGAATAAATGGCAATAGGAACAAGCAAAAAGAGCAAGCGAGAGGAATTTTCAGAGAGGATGCGGAGTCGCTATCCGGAGAAAGATCTGAGCGACGAAGAGGCATTGTTCGGGCAGATCAACGACGACTATGACCAGAGCGAGCAGAAGATGCGCGGCTATGAGGAGAGGGAGCAGGCGCTGACAGGGATGTTTTCGAAATATCCGCACGCGGCACGTTTCATCAGCGACATGGCGGCAGGGGTGAATCCGTGGGTCGCGATGGTGGAGCAGATCGGTATGGACGGGATAACGGACATGTTTGAGAATCCGCGCTATAAAGATGAGCTTGCGAAGGCACAGGAGAAATATATCGAGCGACTTGCGAAAGAGGAAGACCTTGAGAAAGAATATAAGAAGAACCTGGGCGCATCGCTCGAAGAGCTACAGAAACTCCAAGAGGAGCGAGGACTGAGCGACGAAGAGATCGACACGGCCGTTGACCTTCTGATGGAGATAGCGAACAATGCGATCATGGGTAAATTCACGGCGGCGAGCCTTGAGATGGCCTTGAAAGCATTGCAGCATGATTCGGCCGTTGAGAATGCACGAGCCGAGGGACGCGTGGAGGGGAAGAATGAACGCGCTGTGGAGACGCTCAGGAAATCGAAACGCGGCGACGGGCTTCCGCAGCTTGGGGGAAACAACAACAAAGAGCGGCGGTCACGCGGGATGAGCAGCATCTTTGACATAGCCGAACAGGCAAGATAAGAGATAACATCAAAAACGAGATAAGAAATATGGAGACAGTGAATTTAAGCACATCGGGGGCGCCTCAGGCACAGCCCGGGAGCGCAGGGGGGAACACACAGCTGCCCGGGAGCAGCACAACTATCAGCAATGTAGCGGGCGCGACAGGGGGCTTCGGGGGAGGGAATCTCCTGGAAGCCGACATAGATGAGCACCTGTTCAGTTTTCAGAGCGAAGACACGGCATTGATGTCGCTGATGCTGAAATGCAAGAAGGTGACGGTTGATTCGCCGGAGGTGGATCATTACATGATCGATGAGCAGCGCTCGACTCTGACGGTTTCGGCGGCAGTGAGCGAAGGGGACGGCGGGGCATTTGTTTTGCCGTTGGTATCTAAAGACCAGCAGATTCCTCGCGACTATCACACATTGCTTGTGAAAGGAGTTTGGGGTTATGCCGAAGACGGGGCGACACGCACACCGGGTAAGGATCTAATGCTGTTCGTGACGGGACGCGACACTACGAACAATCCAGTGGTGAGAGCCGTTAACGGCCCGAAGAACCAGCCGGGCGACCTCTACTGCACGACGCCGGCGATTCCGGCCGGAACCAAGGTGAAGTTACTTGCGAATGCTCTTTATGAGACGCAGAAAGAGGTGGATCCGGATTTGATTGTTCCACAGCCGACACGCGTGTATCTTCAGAAGCGCGGTATGAACCAGATAGTGAGCGATTATTTTGACAGCGTGAAGAAGCGCATCCCCTTCTCCCAGTCGGTTATAGCGGAGCAGGCGATATTGAACTTCAAGCGCGCCGGGAACCGCACGCTATGGTCTGGCCGCAAAGGGAAGGTGACGGTGACTGTTCCGAAGCTTGGCGACCAGACCATCTACTTCACCGAAGGAAT
>CAZXGU010000003.1:0-26615 GCA_964640375.1 uncultured Sangeribacter sp.
GATGCATCCCCTTTAAGGTGCGTCAGAATGGGTCAGATGCAAGGCGCTGAGGATGAGGCTGAAGGGAGCATACTGAAGTATGTGACCGAAGCTGAATTCCGAAAGCAACGCCGCAGATGGCTCATTATGACACACCGTCTTTTCAATTATTTGGTGAGACGTGACCAATCAACCCACGAATTTCTCGGATCTGTTGACGATTCAAAAATTTTTTGTAATTTTGCACTCGGAAATATGCGGTAATAGCTCAGTTGGTAGAGCATCAGCTTCCCAAGCTGAGGGTCGCGAGTTCGAGCCTCGTTTACCGCTCCAAGGTTAAATCGCTGAAAATAAGCTAAATACATGGTTTATTCTCGGCGATTTTCTTTGTATCTTAGACTTGAATTTGCCATATATTTGTCGGAAATTATAGTTTTTTATAGCTTTTTGCAGGAAATGTTTGACCTTTGTTTGACCAACTTTTATCTAAATTATTTGTTTGTGAAATAAAAGTGATGTATCTTTGCAATATTAATGATAGCACTATGGAAATAGCAATAAATAGAAAATCTGCCATGTTCCGCTTGCGAGAGGAACTTCTGGAACGTTTGAAACAATTAGCTGCTCGCGATAATCGTAGCCTCAATAATTATGTTGAAACAATTTTAATGGATGTAGTTTATAATACACCCAATGCTACAACTGTGGCCGCAATGAAAGAAGCCGAGAACGAGGAGAATCTCACAACTGTTAATATGGATAATTATGAATCCTTCCTTAAATCTCTTGATTTAAAATGAAAGAGATTAAGAGTGGCAAACAATTCAAGAAGGATTTAAAGAAGTTTGCAAATCAACCTAAAAAGTTAATGGAGTTATATTACTTCGTTGACAATTATTTGCGCCCAGGAAAACCAATCCCTTCCAAGTATCGTCCCCATAGGCTGCATGGTGATTTTGAAGGCCACATGGAATGTCACATTGAAGGGGACTTCCTTTTAATATGGATTGACGAAACCGCCAACATAATAAAACTTATTAGAATTGGAAGTCATTCCGAGTTGTTTGGTTAAAATAATAGAAGTTTAACCATCTTCAGTTTTTACTCTGAGGGTCGCGAGTTCGAGCCTCGTTTACCGCTCCAAATATTAAGCCGCTATGAATAATGGATTATTCATAGCGGCTTAATATTTTAATTCCTTGATTCCTTACATCATGGAACTTGCAAGTTTAGCTGCAAACTTCATTCCTACCATGAAAAAAGTTATGGAATAACTTTCCTATTCGCTGAAGTTTAAGTATATTTGTATGTAAATCTTAGGGCTCCATTCCCCAAAACTTGTACATTAGATTTAGTTTGATTATCTTTGCGTTAATGATATAGCTTCTAATAAATTTAGCAATGGCCGACACTTTAAAATATCCCATTGATATCCAATCTTTCTCCGTGCTGAGGAAAGAGGGTTATCTCTATATCGACAAGACAGATCTGCTTTATAATCTTGTCCATAATAATTATTATGTTTTCCTTAGTCGTCCCAGAAGATTCGGCAAAACATTGCTGATGTCAACAATAGAAGCTTATTTCAAAGGGGAGCAGGAACTATTCCAAGGGTTGGCGATCGACAAATTAGAAAAGAAATGGGAATCGTTCCCCGTTTTGCGTTTCGACCTCAGCGGTGAAAACTACAAAGACCTCTCTCGTGTGATCAGTCACATAGAATGGCTCCTTGCCCGCATGGAAAGAAAATATAATTACTCTGGTTCCGGCACCATCTCACAAAGACTAAGCGATCTGATTGAAACCGTTCACGACCAGACAGGTAAAAAAGTGGTAGTCTTGGTGGATGAATACGACAAACCGATGCTCGATTCTCTCCATCAGAAGGACGCACAAGAAGAAATTAGAAATGAACTGCGAGCCTTTTATTCAGTGTTGAAGGCAAGTTATGAATATGTCCGCTTTGTCATGCTGACAGGTGTAACCAAATTTGGGAAGGTATCTATATTCAGCGGACTCAATAACCTTACGGATATATCAATGGTCAGAGAGTATGATAGTATCTGTGGCATAACGCAGGAAGAGTTTGACCATTACTTCCATTCATCTGTTGGAAATTTTGCGCAGACTAATGAGATGACTCCAAAGGAGGCAGCGGAAATGTTTAAAAGTTACTATGACGGCTATCATTTCACCATCCCTGGCAAAGATATCTATAATCCCTACAGCGTACTTTACGCTTTCCGTTTTAGGATGATAGATCAATATTGGTACTCTACCGGTTCCTCATCATTCCTTGTCAACCTTATCCGCAGGCACCCTTTCCGGTTAAATGACATTGAATCGGCTCGACGCTCGCGTGCCGAACTGAGTGATATCACAGATTTCTCAGGAGACATAATCCCCTTGCTATATCAAAGCGGTTATCTCACTCTCAAAGGATTTGATAAAGAAACCCAAGAATACTCCTTAGGATTTCCCAACAGAGAAGTATATAAAGCCTTTTGGTCCACCTTAGCTAAACACATCTTCTCTACCGCTACCGAGTCCATAAATGGGATCGGCACGAAAGAGATGACTGAAGATCTAATGAAAGGAGACCCCAACGGTTTCCTTTTAAGAATAAAAGGATTGTTTGGTGCTTTAAGCTCTGAGAGTGAACCTCAAAAGGAGATCCATTTTCAAAATACTATGGCTGTGATTGCCCGTATGTTAGGTTTTACAGTCAAAACAGAAGTGCATAGTTCTGCCGGGAGATGTGATATGACTATTCTCACACCCTCCTATGTTTATATTTTTGAATTCAAAGTAGATAAATCTCCAGAGGAAGCTCTAAAACAAATTTATGACCGCGAATACTATCTCCCCTATACCGCCGACAAAAGAGAGATCTTCTTAATCGGCGTAGATTTTTCCACCCATAACAGGTCCCTTGCCAAATGGATTATAAAATCTTATAACCCATACCAAGAATGAATAATCGACCTTCCTTGCCGCTCATTCCTTTTTGTGCAACGAGCATCGCAAACATTCTTGACCTCGCTCTACCTACGATCCAGAACTATCTCTTCCGTAAATTATTATGCCTTCTCTCATTCACTTTTCCCATATATTTGCCGCAAGTTTTACCACTAAAATTCCCAAATTCCTAATAAATTTACTTAATTTTACGTCACCGGAAAATACCGAAACACGTGAAACATGTTTTGAATCAACATGTTATAGTGTTTCAAAATGAAACAACTGAAACATCAAATCAGTCTACTTTTTTCAGACCAAGACTTATGATATAATGAAAATTATCAAAAACAAGATCTTGCCTTTCGGCAAAAAAATTTTATGCCATTAACTTATTCGGGGTGCTTTTCGCCAAAGGACCCTGCTCCAAATTTACCCTTAATCATGAGCGCATACATACCGCCCAAATGCGCGAGCTCCTTTTTATCCCATTCTACCTACTTTACATTCTCGAATGGCTCTTACGACTAATCCAATTCCGCAATTCTTTCAAAGCATACCACAACATTTCATTCGAAAAAGAAGCATACGCCAACGAAAATAATCTCTCTTACCTTTCGAGACGAAAAAGATTCGCTTTCCTAAAATACCTTTAAATTTCCTTAAATCATCATATCACCCTCTTGCTTTTTCTTATAACTTATATTACCTTTGTAATATAGCAAAGGTCGAACTCATTTATTATTTTAAATGAATTAGAATTTAAATAACCTCATCGCCTTTGCATCCCCACCTTCATCCAACCATCTATAAGAATTTTCTATAAACCGACCAAGGCGCCATGGAACTTGCAAGTTTAGCTACAATCAAATCGTGATATGATTGATGATATACGTCATACTGTTCAATATTTCTCCGGGGGTCGGGATTGCAGAATATGCGAGTGACGGCAACTCCTTTAAATATCGGTTAGTTAACAATTCCCAAACTGACTGCAAATCTTGGAGAAGAATTGAGTCTTTGAGTTCTTTCTTTTGCCACTCGACCGGTTGTTTAAATAAGTTTTTGTCATGTTCCAGCAATACTCTGAAAGATTCCATAAACTGTTTGCTTTCAATAAATTTCACACATTCTGCATCATGGCGTAGATAATGTAAATCGTAAAAGTGTCTAATCTTAGCAGATAAATCTCCTATGTAAGTATTCGACAAAGAATGCCTAATCAACGAAACAAGTTTCTCGGTAAGAGTTGTCCTCTTGTCCAACACATTAATCTCAAATATGTCAAGGTCAAACTCTTTGATAATCTCAGTATGTCCCAAGGCCAAAAGATATTCACGAATAAAGTTAGATATCCTCTGTTTTCCATAAGGAATAGGATTGGCAAATGAGTTTATCTCAATTAACAACTGACCCGACAACAGGCTGCCCACTGGCATAATCCCAACCACCAAAGGATATCGGAAATACACTTTTCTATACCGCGATCCTTTGCTTGTCAACCCAGACCTCTCTATTTCTTCGAGTCCGACAGACATTGATTTTTGCGTGGTTCGGATTATTCTCTTAAGATGGGCATCCGACATTTCGTTATCCTTGAGAATGGCTATATCAATATCCTCGGAAAAGCGAGACCCAATTCCATATATCTTTGAAAGACTGGTCCCTCCCTTGAATACTGCATGGTTCCCAGAAGAACTGAGGGATAACTGTTGGAGAGAACGGGTTATCCAATAATCCTTCTCGATAAATCCGGCATTAATTCCAAGCCCCCCAACTTCAATTGGTTGACTTGCCCTCAAAATAATTTCTGAAAACAGTTCTTTATCTTCGTGCAGATTCATATTACATTCCATTTTGCTTTATTGGGGAGACTTTTTAGCGAAACTCCTATCTTATACTTTGTAAAAGCATTCAAGGTTAACCTCAAATTTTCTTCAATCCCTGATTCAGATTCAATTATTGCGCCAAGCAGTGCTCTTGTGGAAGCCGGATATTGTTTTGAGAGTTTCACCATTCGGCTTACTTCTTCCTCCGATAAGCTTTTGATAATGGATTTCATATGCATAATTACAAAATCAGGTGTAGCTGCCGGTATCTCCTTAATAAATTTGAGAGCATCCAAGTATCTCAACAATGTAACATTCTCTTCCGTTATTTCATTTGGTTGTTTAGTATAGGAAATATCATATCCTCCTCTTTTCAATGGCCTTCGATAATAATTACTTCCAATGATTATCTTGGACGAAATCTGGGTAGTTAATCCTATTTGAGAGAATGCTTGAGTACCCGTAATATAGCCAACACGTTTTCCACCCTTATATAATAGATCACGTGTTAATCCTTCAATCATTGGGGGGAGTTCTCCAAGTCTCGTAAATTTAGGTTTATAGAATTTTCCTTTCCCCACTTTTCTCAACTTCCCTGATTTAACCATTCTGCTTAATGCCTTGGATGCCGCAAGCGAAAATTTATTTGGCAGCCTAAGGTCGGAATAATCAAAGACCATTCCGTTAACTTGGGTGTTTATGGCGTCATTTATAAGATCTGTCGCTTTCATGCCGCAAAGATAATAAAAAATGTCAAGTTTTTACATGTAAAAACTTGACTTTTTTTATTTTTTTAATGAAGTTGTTTAAACTTATTTTTTGTTAACATTTGCGAGAGATTTTGGCGGTGATTTTGGCACTCGAAGAGGCAGCAACCTTTGCGTTGGTGCCGATGAGAGGGGTAAAAGCGGCCCAAAAGATCCGCAAAGGTTAATAAAAGAAAGACAATAACTTCAAATTTAACTTTCGTAAATTAGTTTAAACAACTTCAATTTATGTTTCACAATTAGTAAAGAGTTTACAAGATAAAAAAGTTCGCTGCAAGTTATCTTTAGATTTATGACCGCGAATCTATCTCCCCTATATCGCCGATACAAAATTACTGATTACACAGTTACACCAGCCGCTGCAGCCCATTATCACAAACCCTCGAACAAAATATATTTGCATTTTAAAAAAATCTTTTTTAACTTTGCGCTTACAGACCGCCTTGCAGAAGCCCCGGTCCGGGGTGAAGCGAGGAGGGATGTATAAAGATCCGCAAGAGCGCGTATCTCAACTGAATACATAGAAAGCGTTTATCCGCGCTGATTCTTGACGAACTGAAATTTCTCGCAAACTTTTCAACTTGTGTCAAGGATAGAGCAACGGTAGATGCCCGTGGAATGTATATAAATCTCTAAGTTGCCTATGTTGATTGAAACATGGGTATTGTTTGATTATATACACTCATGCGTGGGCTTCTGCAGTTGCCGTCCAACACAAGTTAGGCAATGCGAGAAGCCTCAGTTCGTAGGACGGTAACCGATACAGATTCCTACGCTTTTTTTCACACCTAACATTTTCAAAGCTGACGAGGGGATGACCGAGGCTTGATAATTAACCACTGGCTTTAGCCTAAAAAATACTTATCACATGAGACAAAAACTACCCCCTTCCCCGCGTTGGCTCCTAACGCTCCTCCTTTGCTGTATAGCCATCTCGGCAAATGCCGCCGATATTAAAATCGAGGGTTACTCTCCAGTTGGCAATTATAATGGCTATCCCTTGTATGAAATCTCCTCTTCTTCCATATCTCTAAGTTCCACAGGAGGTTCATTCTGGGGAGTTTATCTTGATGACTCACAAATCGCTTATAATTCCTCAACCTACTGGAACTCTTATTCAATTAATGTGTCAGAATATCTTGATGGCCAACATCATAAAATTCAACTAGATAGAGGCCATTATGATTGCGGGATATGCTATATTAAATTGGATCCACGTTGTGTGAAAGGCGGTATTTATTATATACGTTCTAATGAGGAAGCAATAGTTATTGGAGCTCTACCAACAGTCGAAAGTGTCAATATTCTTTCCGAATTTGAATTTGAAGATACCTCCTATCCCGTGACTTCTATCGGCAACTCTGCTTTCTCCGGTTGCTCCACCCTGACTTCTGTCACCATCCCCGAAAATGTGACTTCAATCGGTAGCTCCGTTTTCTCCGATTGCTCAAATTTGACCTCTCTGACTTTCAACGCTGAAAATTGTAGCTCATGCGGCTCGTCAAATTACCCAGCGTTCCCAAGCTCAATTGCTTCCTTGACAATTGGTGAAAAGGTGACAAAAATCCCAGATTATGCATTTTCTGGATGCTCGAATTTAGTTTCTTTGACTTTCAACGCTGAAAATTGTAGCTCATGCGGCTCGTCAAATTACCCAGCGTTCCCAAGCTCAATTGCTTCCTTGACAATTGGTGAAAAGGTGACAAAAATCCCAGATTATTTCCTCTACAATGGAAGCGCGTTTGAATCCGTAGAACTACCTCAGTCTCTGACGAAAATTGGGAGCTATGCTTTCCGAAATGGAGCCCTGTCTTCAATTACTATTCCCGAAAATGTAACTTCAATCGGAAACTCCGCTTTTAAAGATTGTGGTAGTTTAACTGAAATTCATTTGTCTAAAGGACTCTCAAAAATAGAGATAAATGCTTTTTCCAACTGCCCCTCCTTAAAGACAATTTACTATGCTCCTAAAGATTATCTTGTAAAGTTTCCGTATGAGTTTAGTTCAATGTATTATAATCAAAATCTTGTATCCTATTCAGCGTTTGATCTTAATGCTTATGAAGAGGTGTCTTTAATTATTATAGACTCTCCTAATATGGCAATAAAGGGCTGTAGGGATGAATCACTTTCTCAATTCTCTCATATTTATTATGAGGAAAATAATCAAAGGTATATTCCCATAATATGGAATACGCCTCTGGAGGTGAGTGAGACAGTATTTATGAATGAGGAAGGCTGCTTGGTACCCTTATCTTCCTACCTCAAAATATCTACGGAAAATAATAAAATGACAACCATTTTCAGAGGACAGGACATATCCGCTGATGTATTGTCAAATAGAGGTTTTGAACTGGCTTTATCAGATCGTTGGGGACAAAATAAAATTACTAATTATATGGCAGGAGAAAAAGCAAGACAAATAAACTTAGCGACTCCCGGATCTCTGTTCGACACTTTAGGATTAAATAATCTTCAAAACATTGAAGTGTTAACCCTAACTGGGGATATTAATGGGACTGATGTCATGACCATCAATAGAATGTCATCTCTAAAATATTTAGATATAAAAGATGCTAATATAGTAGAAGGGGGAGCAACGTACAGGGAGAATCTTAAAACATCCAATAATATTGTGGGATCCTACTTCTTTCACTCTGCTGATTCTTTATCGGTTATAATTTTACCTAAAACTTTAAAACAAATTAAAAATAATGCGTTCTCCAAAAGAGCAAGACTCGAGACTATTATTTTTGGAGATAGCCTAATTTCCATTGGAGAAGAAGCTTTTGAAGGTTGCATTTCACTTTCTGATATCTCTATACCAAAAAATGTGAATGAGTTGGCTTATAATACTTTCAGGAAGTGTTCAAATTTGAGGTTTGTAGTTTTCGAGGAAGCACCTGACTATCTAAGCCTAACATCTCCTTATGAAGGGTCCTCAGGTTTTTATGAATGGGATGGTATGATGTTTGATGAATCCCCATTGGTGGAAGTAATAATCGGGCGAGAATTAAGATATAAAAACAGTACAAAAACAACCTCATCAGATAGGTATAGTGGCTCGACACCATTTTATAGACACAAGACTTTAGCATCCGCAGTGATAAAGGGAGGGAATATACCTAATCGGTTATTCTTCGAATGTAAAAATTTACAAAAAGTTCGATTTGAAGGAAATAGTTGTAAAAAGATTTACCGTGAGGCTTTTAAAGGATGCTCATTGCTGAAAGACATTGACCTACCAGATAGTATCACCTCCATTGGAGCAGAGGCATTTTATGGTTGTGAAGCTTTAGAATCAGCTAAATTGCCCAACGCTTTGGAAACAATAACCACCTCTATATTTCATGGGTGCAGTAATCTAAAGGAATTAGGATTAGGGGAAAGGCTTAAAAAAATAAACGATACTGCTTTTTCTGGTTGTTCTAAGATACAAGAAATACGTTGTTTAGCACCTCTCCCTCCTGAAATTACTTCTAATGTATTTTTGGATGTTGACAAAGAGGAGTGCCACCTGATCGTAACAAAAGGAAACTTAGTATATTATTGGCTTGATCCCGTTTGGAAAGAATTTGTAAATATGAGTGATACAATCCTATGTCTTTCTCCCCTACCGCGAGTAACTTATGGTGATGGACCAGTTGATCTTTCTATGTATGCTCCCGAAGGAGTAGCTCTACGATATGAAAGTTCGAATCCTGAAGTAGTGAAGATTGAGGGGAGCACACTTAGAATTGTAGGAGCTGGAGTTGCGACAATAGGTGCTTTATCTAATGAAACAGGAGAACCTATGGAGATAATAGGAAAGCTGCGCCAATTCTATGTAGATCCTGCAGACTTACTTATAACTGTTGAAGATATTTTTGTAAAAAAAGGAGATTCATTCCCTGATTTTACATATATTGCCCGGGGACTATGTTATGATGACGAACTTAACGATATTACCGAGTTACCTGAGGTTTATTGTACCGCTACCCCGGATTCTGCACCCGGAGAGTATACTATTGAGCTTAGAGGAGGGAAAGCAAGCAATTATAAAATCTCCACTCTGCCAGCAACTCTTCATATTTATGTAGAAACAGGTGTAAATGAACTTTCTTCTGATACGCTTAAACCTTCTAAAGCTGAAATTTATAATTTACAAGGGAGAAAGGTTTTTGAAGGTGACTTAGAGAACGTTCAACTTGAAAAGGGAATCTACTTGATTGTAGAGGGTAATCGTACTCGAAAGGTTATAGTTCCCTAACTTATTTAGTCAGCATTTCCTTCTCTCATAATATTCACTTCTGAATATCAATGGAAGAACCATAAAGTTCTTCATCCCTTAATCCTTAACCACTAATTTATTCACCAAAGGCGCCGGGTATTCACACACTCGACGCCTTTGACACTTTCAAAACAACAGCAAACGTATAAAAGTAAACGGTCCAGAACTATCTCTTCCGTAAATTATTATGCCTGCTCTCCTTCACTTTTCCCATATATTTGCCGCAAGTTTTACCCCTAAAATTCCCAAATTCCTAAAAATTTACTTAATTTTACGTCACCAAAAAATACCGAAACACGTGAAACATGATTTATATCAACATGTTAAAGTGTTTCAAAATGAAACAACTGAAACATTGAATCAGGCTACTTTTTTCAGACCAAGACTTATGATATAATGAGAATTATCAAGAATAAAATCCTGCCGTTTGGCAAAAAATTTTATGCCATCAACCTTTTCGGGGTCCTTTTTGCCAAAGGGTCCTGCTCCAAATTTACCATTAACCATGAGCGAATCCATACGGCCCAGATGCGCGAGCTCCTTTTTATCCCATTCTACCTACTTTACATTCTCGAATGGCTCTTACGACTAATCCAATTCCGCAATTCTTTCAAAGCATACCACAACATTTCATTCGAAAAAGAAGCATACGCCAACGAAAATAATCTCTCTTACCTTTCGAGACGAAAAAGATTCGCTTTCCTAAAATACCTTTAAATTTCCTTAAATCATCATATCACCCTCTTGCTTTTTCTTATAACTTATATTACCTTTGTAATATAGCAAAGGTCGAACTCATTTAAAATTTTCTACGATTGTTAAAAATGAGTTCATCGGAGTTATCATCCAACCATCGATAAGATTTTTCTATAAACCGATCAAGCAGCCATGGGAATACGCAAGATTTGGCAAGAAAAAAAGAAAGATATCCCCACAGCCATCCTCTTTGTGGGAGTATCTGCCATGCTTGTGTTTACCTCCATCTGGGCTTATCATAAATTTATGACTTCGGCTCCTTACGTGAGCATGGAACGTTACCCCGTGCGCGGAATCGACGTATCGCGACATAACGGAATGATGAACCTTGACGCTGCCGCCGCCGACGGAATAGATTTTATCTTCATCAAAGCCAGCGAAGGCGAACAATTACGCGACGAAAATTTCCATATCAATTATGAAAAGGCCGGTCATGCCGGCCTCAAGCGTGGCGCCTACCATTTCTTCCGTTTCGATAAAGATGGTATCGCCCAAGGTCAAAACTTCGTGAAGGCTATCGGACACAACCCTCTCGAACTCGGTGTGGTAATCGACATCGAAGAGAGCGGAAACGCCAAGGGCATTCCCCACGATTCCATTATGATGCGATTGGCCGACATGGTGGAATATCTAAACATGAGAGGCTATCGAGTAATGTTCTATACCAACCGCGACGGCTATGAAGACTTCCTGATGAACAACTATACCGATATGCCACTCTGGATTTGCCATTTCTCCTCCGTGCCTTTCGATGCCGACTGGACTTTCTGGCAATTCGACCATCACGGAAAAGTGAAAGGGATTCCCTCAGAAGTGGACATCAATGTCTTCGTCGGCTCCCGCAAAGACTGGGAGGAGTATCTGCAAGATGCCCAACCTCCCGAAACACAATATCAAACTAACACTTTACGTTAACTTATCAGACTCTCGGAGGAGTCTTTTCTTACTCACTAACCGGTTATCTCGTGAAAAAAAATATCTATTTATATATATTAACCCTGATTTTTGCTTGGGTCTTTCTTTCGCCCCTTACGACCTTTGCCCTCCCTGCCGAGTTTTTCGCTAAAAATTCAGTCTTAGCAGAGGGGAAATGGGTTAAACTTGAAGCCCCACGCACCGGAATACAATTTATTCCGGCCGCAACTTTGCGCAATATGGGTTTTGCTGATGCCTCGAAAGTAAATGTGTATGGCACCGGCGGCCGGATGCTGCCCGAAATACTCGACGCAACCATCTCCGACGACCTCCCTCTGCTTCCCTGCATCCGCACTGCAAAAGGGATCTATTTCTTTGCCACAGATGTCTCTTCATGGCAGACTGCCTACGATGTGCCCTACGCTCACACTCTCAATCCCTACGACACTAAAAGCTTCTATTTCCTCTCCGACCGCCAGCCTTCATCCACAAAGGAGATGCGAAAAACAGCTGCCCCGGCCTCGGCTGAAGGAGCGTTAAAATCTTTCACCGAACGCATATACCATGAATCAGATTTGGCTGGTCCCGGAGAATCAGGCCGAACAATCTTGGGCGAAGATTTCCGCTCGTCTCGCACGCGCAATTTCCCTTTCACTCTCACCGGCTTAGCTTCCGATTCGGTCATTGTGAAGGTGAGATTTGGAACACATTCCTCCGCGGCCTCTTCAATTATAGTCTCGGCCAACGGCACCAAACTGACCGCCACTACTTCCGACCGTGTTGAAAAACCGAATGAAAAAGAGTTTTTGAAGGTTATTAATTCTGTAAAGAAATTCAAATGCCCTTCTGAAAACCTTAATTTAGAAATAGCCTATAATTCAACCGGCAATATCTCCACTGCGCGCCTCGACTATATCGAGGTGTTCTATCAGCGTGAGTTAAAATTGCAGAACGGTTCCCTCCATTTTTATGTCAATAATCAAGGAGCTCCCTCAGCTTCTATAGAGGGATGTTCGGCGGATACAAAAATCTGGGATGTGACCGACCCCACTTCCCCTATTGAGATGGAACCTAAACTCGTCGGCAACACTGCAACCATAGCCCTTCCTTCCGGTTATCATGAATTCATAGCTTTCGACCCTGATAAAATTGCCGCCACCAATGCTTCATGGCAAACAGTGGCAAATCAAGATATTCACGGAATGGAAACCCCCGATATGGTTATAATAACCTATAACACATATATGGAGGGAGCGCAACGTCTGGCAGAACTTCACGAGCAACACGACGGAATGAAGGTGGCTATTCTCAAACCCGAGGATATCTATAACGAATTTTCAGGAGGCTCGGCCGATGTCACTGCCTTTCGCAAACTCCTCAAGATGTGGCACGACCGAGGTGGAGAAACCACAATAAGATATTGCCTCCTCATGGGACGCCCCCATTTCGATAACCGCGTTGTGACCAACGAAGCTAAAACACTGGGGTATCGTCCGATGCCGATATGGCAGGAACCAAACCTTTACACCGAAGCCGGCTCCTACTCCACCGATTGCTATATAGCCATGCTCGACGATTGCCCAAAAGGATTCAATATGGGTTCGGCAAAACAACGCGTGGCTGTCGGCCGCCTTCCGGTCACTTCCGCTCAAGAAGCAGTGGAGGTGGCTCAAAAAATAGAGAAATATGTGAAGGAGCCCGACTATGGCGCCTGGAGAAACAAAATGCTTTTTGTGGCCGACGATATCGATGAAGCTAAAGACGCCGATGTGGAGGCCAAATATAATTCCACTTTCTTCGACCAGTCGCAGTCAGTATATAACATTCTGAGCTCTTTGCCGGAGGGCAAAAGATATATCTACGACCGTGTTTATCTCGATGCCAGCAAACCGGAATATACAAGCTTAGGTCTTCGCTATCCTTCAGCCACAGCCAGAATCCTGGCCAATCTGAACGAAGGCGTGGCTTATACCAATTATCTGGGCCATGCCAACACCACAAGCTGGACTGTGGAGAAGATCATAACTATGGAGGATATTGACAAGCTTGCCAATAGAAATCTCTCTTTCATGTTTGGAGGAACATGCGAATTTGCTCGCTGGGATGGAAATCAGGTGAGCGCCGGCGAAAAAATGGTGCTTAAACCCACAGGAGGCGTTATTGCTATGGTGATGCCAAGCCGTTCTGTGTATATATCGCAAAACTTCAACCTCAACCGCGCTATGGCTCCATATCTGTTTAAAGAGAATGAAAAAGGGGAGCCTTGCAGAATTGGTGATTTCTACCGTCGAGGCATGAACGACCTGAACGACACCAACAAACTCCGTTATTGTTTCGTTGGCGATCCTGCCATTACATTCCCTCTCCCGGTCAACACTGTTGAATTTGAATCAATCAATGGTGTGGATATTTCCGGCAAGGTGGAAGATCTCCCGGAAATACCCGCTTTGGGAAAGGTGGAAGTAAAGGGCCATATAAATAATTCAAAAGGAGAGAAGGATTCCGACTTCAATGGATTCCTTGAGCTCCTCCTCTTCGACGCAGAGAAGGTGGTATCAACCGAGGGAATGGGCAAAGGCCTTCCGCGCACCTATAACGACCGCACCACTCGCCTCACCACCGTTTCTGTGAAAGTAGAAAACGGCGAATGGGCCACTCGTCTCTTGCTCCCGGCGGAGATTGAAAACAACTACTCGCCTGCAATGATCACAGGCTATGCCTGGAATAGCTCTACCGGTAAAGAGGCTCATGGAATCACCGATAAGTTATATGTATATGGATATTCGGAGGATGAAAACCCTGATGAGAAAGCGCCCGAAATTGAAAGTTTTTATCTCAATTCCCCATCTTTCGCCGACGGCGCAGTGGTAAATGCTAATCCGATTGTTTTTGCCTCCATCTCAGATGAATCAGGAATCAATGTCTCGGATGCCGGTATCGGACATCAGATGATGCTCACTCTCGACGGCAAAAAGATTTATAACGATATTAATAAATTTTTCACTCCCGACCTCTCGCGTGAAGGCGCCGGTTCTATTTGTTATCCTCTCGAAGATATCGAGCCGGGGAAACACACTCTCCTTCTCTCTGTCTGGGATAACGCCAACAATTCCGCCACTCGAGAAATTGAATTCAATGTCGGGGCGGCAGTGGATCCGGCCATTACGGAACTTTCCACAAACGTGAACCCAGCATCCACAAGCGTGGTGTTTGCCGTGACAATTGATCGTCCAAACAGCGCAGTGGAGTGTAATTTGGAAGTGTTCGACCTTGGAGGACGCACCGTATGGAAAGCCGCCCGTAATGCCACAACCGACATGCAAAGCGCCCTCAGCATTCCATGGGATCTTAAAGACTCCAACGGAGTGAGAGTGCCCCGTGGAATCTACCTCTATCGAGCCACGGTCCGCACTCCCGAAGGAACCTACACCTCTAAAAGCCGCAAACTTGCAGTGACGGCTCAATGAAATTAACAAGATGAATCAAGATAGCAATATTATTCTTCCGGAACCAACTCTGAGACGCCTCCCATGGTATCTGGCCTATGTGGAGATTCTTCAGAAACAAAAAATAGAATTTGTTTCCTCCACACAGATTTCACGCGCATTGAGCGTGGATGCCTCTCAGATTGCCAAAGATCTATCTTTCCTTAATATCAGAGGGAAAACAAGAATTGGATATGAAGTGGATGCCTTGGCTGAAGGACTCTCCGATTTTCTCGGTTTCTCGCAATCCCATAAGGCTTATATGATTGGCTGCGGAAGTTTAGGAAAGGCTCTCATTCGCGACTCAGGGCTGCTCAAATATGGCCTTGAGATCGTGGCTGGTTTTGATGTTGACCCCGTTGTGGTGAAGCGCACCGACTTAGGCGTGCCCATCTATCATATCGATCGCATTTATGAGATCATGGAAGAGAACCCTGCTGCTATCGGAATCCTTGCCGTTCCATCCGACATGGCCCAGGAATCGGCTGATATTGCTATTGGAGCCGGAGTGAAGGCTATTTGGAATTTCACCCCCTATCGTGTTAAAGTGGCTGAAGGGATTGTGATGGCCAATACATCCATTTATGCCCACCTTGCCCTTATTTTCAATCGCCTTAATTCAGAAAGATGAAGATTATTGCTTTAATCCCTCCTTCCTTCTATAAGGATTCTTATAATTTGCATCCCACTCTCAGCTATCCCGACTCCGCGATTGTAAAGAATGGGAATCCGGTTTATATTCCCGACTTCGACTCATCTTTCTCGGCTCGCATATTCTTAGCTGTAAAGATTTCTCGCCTGGGAAAAAATGTGGCCGAAAGATTCGCCTCCAGGTATTATTCCGAGGCAACTCCTGCATTGACTATATTTGCTGATAATCTTCTCAGCTCGCTCCAAGCCGACGGTCTCCCCTGGACAGCTGCCACTGGATTTGATAAAAGCATTGTGTTAGGCAATTTTATTCCATTCTCCCAAATGAAAGATTCGGGAAGCTTGATGTTGGAAAGTTCATACGATGAAAATATTCCGCTCTGCATCCCCGATGAAACAGAAATTGCAAAGGCCATTAATGAAGTGAGCCGCTACAATTCTCTGAAAATGGGCGACCTCATCCTCATTCCCATTCCCTCCGAACCGATTCCCTTACGAATGGATACTCTTCTAACCATTAAAGTTGGCGAGAATCAAATACTCAAAATGCCTGTTAAATAAAGTAACCTTTTTAACCGTGTCGCTGCGACACATCCCACGATGATGAAACAACACTTTTTCCATAATATTTTTAAAGCTGCTCTGTTTGCTTTCTTTACTCTGTCAACCGCTCTCATCGGAGTGGCATCCGAGAATTATCCCTTTGCTCAGTCTTCGCTGCTTTCATCAGGGAAATGGGTGAAAGTTCGCGTGCCCGAAACAGGCATTTATGAGATCAGCTACGACCAGCTTCAAGAAATGGGATTCGACGACCCAACAAAAGTCGGGGTCTATGGAAAGGGAGGGGTAGCCCTTCCTAATTCTTTCACCGACGGGGTGAATCCATCTATCACCGACGATCTGAAGCAAGTTGGAACGCTCCATAAAGACAATAAAATTTATTTCTATGGACGCGGTGTGGAGGAGATTGCGTTCAATTCCTCTTCATCAGCCTTTGAAAAGAAAAGTCTGAACATTTATGCTCTCGACGGAGTGTATTTTCTCTCCGATTGCGAAGAGCCGTTGCTATTGGAGCCGATTGCCATGCCTTCTGCCTCTCCCACAGCATATTATTTAGGGTTTGATTATGTCTATCATGAAAAAGACCTTTATCATAACACCACTCAGACCGGGCAACTTTTCTGGGGGGAGAATCTTATGGAATCCCCTGCCGGCTACACATGGGAGCTCAACCTCCCTCTTCTTGATTTAAACGCAAAAGCCAAACTCGAATCCAGAGTATATGCAGCCGATAAATCTTCGGGGAGTTTCCGTTACGGAGTGACAGGTGCTTCTTCGGGAAACCGCACTTTCAACATAAAACATCCCGCATCAGCTTCGGGCTCGAAAGTCAACCCGGAATTTCTTCACATGGCAAACCCTGTGATCTCTCTCACCATGCCTGCCACAGAGTTTAACCTTTATAATAAAGTGGAAAACGGGAAAGGAGATTTCATCCATCTCGATTATTGGATTTTCTCATATAGCAAAGTGCTCCCTGATTTCTCAACTTATGATTTCACACAGGAGCGTTTCACAGTGAAGAGCAAGGGAAGCCGACCTGGAAAAATGACAATTTCACAAGGAAAAAATGTTGCTGTCTTTGACATCACTGATAAAGGAAACATCTCCTTGCTCGCCCGAGAAGATAGTGAAGAAGCAACTTCATTCTATTTTGACGTGCCCGTAGGTTTCCGCGATTTTATTTTTTGCGATCTCTCAAAGAAGCAATTGGAAATCTCGGGATTTGAACCTGTGGAAAACTCCAACCTTCATCACAGAATCGCCGACGGCGCCGACTTCCTGATAATCACAGTGCCCCAATATAAAGATTTTGCCCAACAATTGGCCGACCTCCACAACCAACATAATGGAATGAAGGTTATTGTAGCCCTCACAACGGAGGTCTATAATGAATTTTCTGGCGGTATGGCCGATCCTATGGCAATCCGTGGCGTGACAAAGATGTGTTTTGAAGAGAGCGGTGGCAATCTGAAAAATCTTCTCCTTATTGGCAAATTTCACGGCGATTACCGCCATATCCTCTCTGAAAAGCCGGAGGAAGAATATCTCATAGGCTTTCAAGACAATCGTGTCACCGACGACACTCATGCCTCCAATGCCATGGACTTCTTTGGCTTCACCGACGATGAGATCTACTCCTCCCTCCAGAATAATCCGATGAATGTTGGCGTGGGGCTGCTCCCCTTTCATTCCGAAGCGGAAGCTCAGCAATATCTTAAGAAAGTGGAAGCCTACTTGAATGATAAAGGGAAAGCTGAATATGCCAATGAATTTCTATCCATGGGAGGAGTGGGCGATAACCATACTCATGACATGCAGGCAAAGCAACTTGCCGAATATTGGGATCTCTATGCCAATCCGGGCCAGAATAATGAAATATTGGCCTTTGATGCTTATGGCGAAGCGCTTTCAAATAGAGTGATTAAAGATCGTCTGAATTCCGGCGTCCTCCTCTCATCCTATTTCGGACATGGGGCTTGTGATGGTTTGAACACGGCCTATGAGATTTTCAAGGTTAGGGATATCCCCAACCTCAAAAATGAAAAAACAGGGTTTATGTTTATTAACGCCTGCGACCTTTCAGATACGGATCACGCCCGAAAAGGTTTCGGCGAAAAAATTGTGACTGAGACCTCAAATGGAGTTATCGGAGCGGTAATTGCTACCCGAACAGTGTGGTCAGGACAGAATTTTGAATTGGCAAAGCTTCTCTCTTCATCTCTTTTTTCTGCCCCCGACCGAGTGGCAGATCTGGATGACCCCTCCGTGCTCCGCACAATGTATCGTGCAAAGTCGCCCACAATCGGCGAGGTCTTTGCCAGAGCCAAAACTCTTTCAAATTACACCAACTCCCTCGCCTATATCTATATAGGCGATCCCGCGCTAACCATCCCCGTGCCCTTGCGAAGGATTATCCCTTCTGATATGGACAACGCAGTGGTGCCTGGAGAACTGGTTAAGATTAAAGGAACCATATCTACCATTGATTCAATTCATTTGAAAGATATTCGCCCCATAGAATCCTATTCCCTGCCTCTCGATGAGGAATACAATGGGGAATTGGTTGTGAAAGTCTGCCGGAAAGGAAAAACTATCTTGTCGAAAGACTATATCACCAACACTGTCTCCTCCGGGAAGGAAATATATATTCCGATGCCGGGTGAGATTCTTAGCAGCGCGAAGGGGAAAGTGAAAAACGGAAAGTTTGATTTCGAAATTTCCATCCCCAATAACGCCTCTATCTGCAATGGGGATTCTTTGGAAATCCGACTCTGTGCCTACGACTATAAAAAAGACTTAGCAGCATCCGGACGCATTGAAACAGTGGTGACTACTTCAACAGCAGGGAAAGTTACCGATACTCAATCTCCGGCTATATCTATCAGTAATGATGAGGCTCGCCAAGCTCTATCTATTGTTGTGAGCGACAATGCAATCTTAAGCGGCGACTGCCTCTCAGTCAGCATCGACAACATTCCTCAAAAGGCGATGTTTGTTGAATCCTCCGAAGATGGGAAGATTAGGGAATATTTTGTTTTCACCGATCATTTACCGGAAGGAGAATATAATTTGTTGGCTACTGCAAAAGACATTGCTTCCAACGAGTCGGAAACTTCTTTCTCTTTTGAAAAGAGCCATCGATCTGCCACTCTTGCAGTCTCGGCTAATAGAAAGGCTGTAACAGATGAAATCACATTCTCACTTAACAATTCCCCTACCGGCATCTTTGCCATCTCCATCCTCGACTCGGAGGGCAGAGTGATTGCAGAAGAGCAGTTTGAGGGCGACTCATTCACATGGTATTGCAATAATTCCGCCGGCAACCGCGTTGCTCCCGGTCTCTATCGCGCCATAGTCAGAGCAACCGATGCTGCCAATCCCGATCTATTCTCTTCCCTGATATCTTTCGCAATAATTGAATGATTTTTCAGTTAAGAATATAGTGGCCATTTCCTAATCTTAGGCCTCTCCTGATTATGATGAAACGCAATAACTACATATTCCTCTCTCTCTTAGGGTTATTATCTTTTTCTCTTCCCGCATTTGCCGAGAATGAGATTAAGGATAATGAGTTCAACCCCGTGAATACGGGTGTGACAACCCTTTCGATTGCGCCTGATGCACGAGGCAGCTCCATGGGTAACTTAGGAGCCGCCACCGACCCTGATATGAACTCCCAATTCTGGAACCCCGCTAAATATGCTTTCGGCTATTCTCAGGGTGGTCTCTCTCTATCCTATACCCCTTGGTTGCGGAAGATTGTCAACGATATCTTCCTTGCCAACCTTGCAGGGTATTGGAAATTCGGAAGCAGCGATAGGTATGCAGTGAGTGCCTCTCTGCGTTATTTCTCTTTAGGTGAAGTCACCACAGGCGGATATGAAGGGGAAGGAACAGCTGCTATGACCATCAACCCTTACGAGTTCGCTTTCGATGCCGGGGTCTCTATGAAACTTTCGGAAAAATACTCTATGGGGGTAGTGTTGCGTTATATCCTTTCCGATCTTTCTTATAATAATACCGTCACAGGTGAAAGCAACTCAGCAGCATCGGCTTTCTCGGTTGACGTTGCCGGTTACTACGTAACATACCCGATGGTTGGCCGTAACGAATGCCAGTTCTCCTGGGGATTCGATATCTCCAACATCGGTACGAAGGTGAGCTACGACCATGGCGCCAACAATGCCTTCCTGCCCACCAATCTGCGCTTGGGTGCAAACTTCATGTTCCCTCTCGCCGATTATAACACCCTTTCTTTCGGTCTTGACCTAAACAAACTCCTTGTGCCCACAAAACCGCGTGCCAAGGATTATCAAATGGACACAGCCGAGGGTCAGGCAGATTATCAGGAAGCTCTCGATAAGTGGGAATCTATGTCTCCTATCACCGGTATCTTCAAAAGTTTCTCCGATGCCCCGGGAGGATTCAAGGAGGAGCTTCAGGAGATTAATCTCTCTTTGGGAGCCGAATATGCTTATAACCAGCAATTCTTTGCTCGCCTTGGTTATAACTACGAACATCCCAACAAGGGAGGACGTTCCTACTTCGCCTTCGGTGCGGGCTTCTCTCTGAATGTGGTTCAACTCGATGCTTCATATATGCTTGCAACTGCCCAGAACTCACCCCTCGACCAGACACTACGTTTCACACTCACTTTCGATATGGATGGTCTCCGCGACCTCCTTGGCAAACGACGCAGATAATTATGATTCGTATCGGACAAGGTTATGATGTGCATCGTCTCGTGGAAGGACGCGAGCTATGGTTGTGCGGAATTAAGATTGAACATAATTTAGGGCTTTTGGGGCATAGCGATGCAGATGTGGCTATCCATGCCCTTTGCGATGCAATTCTCGGGGCGCTCGCCCTTGGTGATATAGGGAAACATTTCCCCGACTCCGACCCCCGCTATAAAGGTATCGACAGTAAAAAACTTCTCTCCCACGTTTGCTCCCTGATGAGGGAGAAAGGCTATCAAATGGGGAACGCAGATATCACCATTTGCGCTGAAAAACCAAAGCTGCGCCCTTATATCGACTCTATGCGTCAGACACTTGCAGAAGTTATCAACACCCCTGTTGATAACATCTCCGTAAAAGCCACTACCACCGAAAAATTAGGATTCACCGGCAGGATGGAGGGCATCGCCTCTTTCGCCGTTGTTTTGCTCAATAAAATTTAATTTCTCCTCTCCCACTGTTTATCTTATCTAACGAAAGATGACCGATCTGCTTTATCATCTGATTGTAATCGCAGCGTTGGCTTTCGGCACAATCCGTGGATTCCAAAAGAAACTCACCACGCAAGTGCCGAGCTGTATCGGAATTGCTTTTGGAATTGTTTGCAGCTACATTTTTCGTTTCCCAACCGAGGAATTGGTCAGGGGGTTTCTCAAAGCTGAAGCAACAGGTGTGGATGGAAATTTCGTTATCAGCAATCTTGCTGTTACCCTTATCTTCATTATAGCCTATACCATATTTTATCTCTGCACCTACATTCTTAAATTCTTTTTTAAGATGCTCGACACCGGGCTGCTCGACAATATCTCCGGAGCTATTTTCGGGGCCCTCAGAGCAGCCCTCTTTATTTCTATGGCATATAACCTTTGGCTGTCACTTTTCCCCGATTGCAGGCTCTTGAAATACGCCATGCACGACGATGGCGACATAGTGCATGAAGTTATGCTCATCTCTCCCTTTATGCTCGGAAGCGAAAGTGTCGATGAGCTCGCCCACAAAGTGCAACTCGAAGAAGCCAAGACTATTTCATAAAAGTTACGCCCCATATTGAAGTTTTCCTCAACATGGGGCGCTAAAATAAGATCGGGATTAAAAATGATAACCCACACCTATTGACAACGAAAGTCTCGAAGGTTTCGAGCTCTTGAAATAGTTGGTGAAAGGAGCCACTGTTTCTCCATCGGCAACGGTATATGTCACGGGGGCATTTTGCGAATCAAAATTAATTGGAGCGTTCACCTCACCTTTATACAAATTATTAAAACCAACATCATATCTTATCGATAAATCCACCGACAACGGACCGTAAACCCTGAATTCAGCTCCGGCTCCAACCATAAATCCGGCTGTCACTCCATTTAGCTTGGGAGCTTTTGTATCAGCAGAAGATAGCGTGCCTGCTCCAAATTCATTCATATATGAGGCATCTATCATCAAGTCGTCATATACAGGATAAACGCCATAGCTAAACGTTTCGCCTGAAGATTCCTTAATCTTGGGTGAGAAGTTAAAACCAAACCTAAAGCCTAAAAGCCCGCGAAGAGTCACAACCTTATTGATGTCATATCCATAATTGACATATAAAGGAATTGCCAATCTCCCTGACGAACTCTTCTGTTTTAAATTCTTAACATCATAATAGCGGATATAAGGAACTCCATCCATATCTGCGTCTGCAGGAGCATTATAATGATAACTGAGCTCCGCGAGAGTCGAGGTCAGGGATGTGAGGCCATAGCCAAGCCCTATATTGGCTTCCAAAGAATGTTGGTTTTGACGCCAAAATGTCCACCCGAAACCAACGCCGATATCATAACCCGACGATTTTGTGGAAACGTCTTGCAAATTTGATTTTACTGAGAGCGCACTCCCTAACCCTATATCAGCGCCAAGCTTTACGGCATATTTTTCCTGTCCGGGTTCTTGCGCAGCCCCGGCCATTGCCGGGACCAACACAAGCCCTATACATATAGATTTTAAAATATTCTTCATCTTCAAAAAATTTCCTTAACGGACCACTATTTTCTTTGACTTCTCCTCCCCATCGCATTTCACTGTCACTACGTATGGACCGGCAACAAATTGAGAAAGTTCAATCTCCTCTACCACTCTATTATTGCCAGTAAATGAACGTTCATACACCTGCAGACCGGTTAAGGTGAAAATACTAATCTCCATTTCATTGTTGCTGCTGGCTTCGATTCTAACCTTCTTTGGCATTACCGTTATCCAGTCTTCAGCACCCTTCACAGAACCGCCTTTGGTGTTGAAGCCATAAACTGAAGCATCCACGCAGACCTCTTCTCTTCCGTCGAGGTGACGCAAATTACTGTTTATAACCTCTCCTGACTCACTCCTAACGTAGGCAAAAGCCCAAAAATCATATTCCGGATTATTGTATATTTCAGGGGTGGTGTGGCTATAACGGAGCGGAGTGTCGGCAATAATTGAGGAAACACCCTCCTTATCAGTGTAACCGGTCACGAAGTTATATCCATTCTCTGCAAGCTCAGCATCGGAAATCGGCATCATTATCACGAAAGTGGAAGTTGTGCCATCGCCCTTGCGTAGAAGCTGTTTAGGTGTGAGTGGACGGCCTTTGACTTTCACCGCACAGAAAGCAGTCTTTCCATTGACGCTCTTGGCCATAACCGTGGCTATGCCCTCTTGCAACCCTAAAACAACACCATCTTCCACAGACACGATATCAGGGGCATTCGATGTCCAGGTGATAGTCTTGTCGGTTGCATCCTCCGGCAACACTATGGCTTTGAGAACTGCCTCCTCTCCTTGCCAAATAATCAGTTCGGAAGGTTCCACATAAATAGATTCTACCTCTATCGTTCTCGGCAAGACAGTGACATCGCAGGTTGCGAACAGACCGTTGGAAGCTGTGGCATGGATTACACTGTTTCCGGCCTTGGAAGCGGTAACAACTCCGGTATCAGAAACAGTAGCAACATCCACATTTGATGACACCCATGCCACAGAAGAATCAGTGGCATTTTCTGGAGTGATGATTGCTATAAGATCGAATGTCTCTCCTTCGGTCATTACAAGCGATGTCCTGTTTAGTTCTATTCCTTCAACTGCCATGAACGCCGGTGTTACAGTTACTTTACACTCTGCATAAACTTCCGGATTAGCTACTGAGGTAACTGTGATTATTGCCTCTCCTGCTACACCGGCAGTCACGATAGAGGTATTAACTCTGCTTCCATTCTCATTAACGTAGGAAGCATCCACTACTGATGCAACACTGCTCTGATCGATGCTCCATGTCACTCTCTGGTCAGTGGCATCCGACGGACGAATAAACGCATCCAAGTCGGTCACTTCCCCTTCTGTAAGGAATAGCTCGTAGCTTGTAAGCGCAAGCCCTATAACCGGAACCTCTCCCTTTACAACCGTCACCTCACAGCTGTCATAGAGCCCGTTAGAAGTGGTTGCATAGATTGTTGCTGTGCCAGTGCTTAATGCCGTTACCTCTCCTGAATCGGAAACAACCGCTATCGATTCTGCCGAAGTGCTCCAGGTCACTTCCTTATTCGTAGCATTTTCAGGAGTGACGGTGGCCACCAACGTGAAGATGGTGCCTTCCAACACTTCTTTATAATGTTCATTGAGGGTAATTCCCTCAACGGCTATAAACAAGGGGCTAACTGTCACCTTACATTCCGCTGTCACTTCCGGATTGGAAACTGAAGTCACCGTGATGGTTGTCTCTCCTGCCTTCAGAGCCTTGATGTAACATTTACTTGGCGCAGCGCTCTCTATCTCATCCTCTAAGGGTTCTGCCAAGCTAATTATATCGTCATCGGCCAACGACCATGTAACGCGCTTGTCGGTAGCATCAGTAGGAAGAACTATTGCAAATATGTCAGTCTCCTCGCCTTCAGTGAGGTAAAGCTCAGTATTGGAAAGTGAAATTCTTTCAACATTCACTTCCCCTCTAACCACTGTAACTACACATTGCCCATAGCTTCCGTTGGAGGCTGTGGCATAAATGGTAGCGGTGCCGGGCGTGATTCCTGTTACCTCTCCATTATCCGATACAGTGGCTACCGCCTCGGCTGAAGAACTCCATGTCAGACCCGGCTCAGTTGCATTCTCTGGCTCTACATTCGGGGTAATTATGAAGGTCTCACCCTCTTCAATCGTTTTCTCAGATGGATCGAGGGTAACTTTTGTAACAGGAATATATGCAGACTTGACTGTTACCTTACACACCGCTGTCGCTTTCGGGTTGGAAACGGAGGTAACAGTGATAATGGTCTCACCGGCCGTCAGAGCCTTTATGAGCGATCTGTTGGTAATTACGTTGCCGTCAGCATCCTCTTCAGTGGCTGGTGTCAGGTTAATGACTGTCTCATCAGGCACTGACCATGTAACGTGCTTGTCGGTGGCATCTGCCGGAAGCACTATTGCAAGAAGGTCGGTCTCTTCCCCTTCGGTCAACGTCAGTTCGGTGTTGGAGAGCGAAATCCTTTCAACATCTACATCTCCACGAACCACGGTAACTACACATTGCCCATAGACACCATTGGAGGCAGTTGCATAGATGATAGCGCTACCAGGCGTTACACCAGTAACTTCGCCATTCTCCGATACCGTTGCAATAGCCTCGGCCGAGGAGCTCCATGTCAGAGCCGGCTCGGTAGCATTCTCGGGCTCTACGGTCGGAGTAATGGTAAAGGATTCTCCTTCTTCTATTGTCTTCTCTGTCGGGTCAAGGGTTACTGTGGTCACGGGAATATAAACTGCCTTGACTGTAACCTTACACATCGCTGTCGCTTTCGGGTTGGAAACGGAGGTAACAATGATATTGGTCTCGCCGGCCTTTAGAGCCTTGATGAGAGCCTTGTTGGTGATTACGTTGCCGTCGGCATCCTCTTCAGTGACTGGGTCAAGGTTAATGATAGAATCATCATGCAACGACCATCTAACGTGCTTGTCGGTGGCATCAGCTGGAAGCACTATCGCAAGAAGGTCGGTCTCCTCTCCTTCGGTCAACGTCAGTTCGGTGTTGGAGAGCGAAATCCTTTCAACATCTACATCTCCGCGAACAACGGTAATTTCGCACTGGTCGAAAGCGCCATTAGAAGCGGTGGCGAGAATTGTCGCTGTTCCTGCTGTTACGGCAGTCACCACGCCATTGTCAGTAACAGTAGCTACCGCTGGGTTGGAGGTGGTCCAAGTCACAGTTTTGTCGGTGGCGTCTTCAGGAGTTATAGTTGCTATCAGAGTGAAGTTATCTCCCTCTTCAAGTTCTTTACTATGTTCATTTAATGATATCCCCGTGACGGGCACAATACCCTTTTTAACCGTCACCTTACAGATTGCCGATATTGTCGGGTCTGCCACTGAGGTAACAGTTATCTCAGTCACTCCATCACTTATTGCCGTGACCAGACCATTGTCATCAACTGTCGCAATAGCATCGGAGGCTGTGCTCCAGGTCACATCCTTGTTGGAGGCTTCAGCCGGATTAACCATAGCAGTTAATGAGGCAGTCTCTCCAATTTCCATCAAGAGCTCTGAATTTGAAAGCGTAATGCTCTCCACCGGAATATAACCCGGAAGAATTGTGACCAGACAAGTTTCTGTAAGTCCGTTGGAGGTGGAGGCAAAGATTGTTGCCTGACCAACTGCAAGCGGAGTGACTTCTCCGGTCTGTGTCACTGTAGCCTTGCTCGGATCTG
>CAZXGU010000003.1:26715-46186 GCA_964640375.1 uncultured Sangeribacter sp.
ACTGCAAGCGGAGTGACTTCTCCGGTCTGTGTCACTGTAGCCTTGCTCGGATCTGTAGATCTCCATGTCACTGTCTTGTCTGTAGCATTCTCAGGCTCTACAGTCGCTATAAGAGTGAACGGAGCATCTCCTACCGTTACTGTCTTCTCCCTATCACTCAGTTTAAGCCCTGTCGCCGGAATCTCGTTGGGAAGAACCGTTACCGTGCAAGTGGCGCTTAAACCGTTGACGGTGGTTGCTGTCACTATTGCCTCCCCTTGGCTGAGGCCCGTTACCTTGCCCGAGGCATCCACTGTTACATATCCTGAGTTGTCTGAACTCCAAGTCACACTCTTATCGGTTGCGTCATCGGGTTGTACTAACGCAAGCAGGTCACCGCTCTCTCCAACATGAAGGGTCATGGAGGTAGCAGAAAGCGCTATGCCTGTGGGCTCAACTGTTCCAGGGAGAATTGTTACCAGACAAGTCTCTGTGAGACCGTTCGAGGTGGAGGCATAGATTGTTACCTGACCAACTGCAAGCGGAGTGACTTCTCCAGTCTGCGTCACTGTAGCCTTGCTCGGATCTGAAGATCTCCATGTCACTGTCTTGTCTGTAGCATTCTCAGGCTCTACGGTCGCTATAAGAGTGAACGGAGCATCTCCCACCGTTACTGTCTTCTCCTTATCACTCAGTTTAAGCCCCGTCACCGGAATCTCGTTGGGAAGAACTGTTACCGTGCATGTGGCGCTCAAACCGTTGGAGGTGGTTGCTGTCACCACTGCCTCCCCTTGGCTGAGACCCGTCACCTTGCCCGAGGCATCCACTGTTACATGTCCTGAGTTGTCTGAACTCCAAGTCACGCTCTTGTCGGTTGCATCATCGGGCTGAACTAACGCAAGCAGATCCCCACTCTCCCCTACATGAAGGGTCATTGAGGTGGCTGAGAGCGTTATGCCTGTGGGCTCAATTTCTCCAGGTTGGATAGTGACTAAGCAAGTACCGGTCATTCCGTTCGCTGAAGAAGCATATATCGTAACCTCTCCTACTGCTTTAGTTGTAACTTCACCAGTTTCGGAAACAGAAGCCTTGGCAGGATCTGAAGATCGCCAAGTCACTGTTTTATCTGTGGCATCTTCAGGAGTAATAACAGCAACGAGTGTAAACACATCTCCTACTGTGACTATCTTCTGATCTGGGTTTACTTCCAATTTCGACACCTGAATTATATCCGGTATGACTGTCACCTCACATTCAGCAGTCAACCCATTTACGGTTGTGGCGGTTACCGTAGCCACTCCAAGGTTAATTGAAGTAACAACCCCATTTTCGTCAACCGAAACAATCGTGGGATCAGAGGAACGCCAAGTCACGCTTTTATCGTCGGCCTCCACCGGTTCAACAAAGGCAAGAAGGTCGGTGGTGTGGCCTTGACGCATTGTCATGGTTTGCTTTGAAAGAGAAATTCCTGACGGAAGCACCACTTTAGGATTGATTGTAACAAAGCATCGGTCGGTGATACCATTGGAAGAGGTTGCAAAAATGAGCACTTCCCCCACTCCCACGGTTGAGACCTTTCCCTCTTGTGTAACGGTGGCTTTGGTTGGATCAGACGATTCCCAAGTTATGCTTTTGTCGGTAGCATTTTCCGGTGTGAGGGTAGCGATAAGTTCAAAACCATCTCCTACAGTCACCACCTTAGTATGTTCATTCAATTCCAAGCCGGTCACAGGCACTACATCCGGGATAACAGTCACCCGACAGGTAGCAGTGAGTCCATTTACCGTTGTGGCAGTGATTGTGGCTTCTCCCTGAAGGATGGCTGTCACTATACCGTTTTGATCCACTGTTGCTATTCCAGGGGCATCCGTGGTCCAGGTCACACTCTTGTCGTCGGCGTTTTCCGGACTTACAAAAGGAATGAGTTCGGCAGTGTAACCCTCGCGCATTAATAATGTGGTTTTATTAAGCGTGATTCCGGATGGTTCTATTTTTCTTGGTAGCACCGTAACATCACACTTCACCGTCAAACCATTGGATGTCGAAGCATAAATAATTGCCTGACCCGGAGTAACGGCTGTTACCAATCCATCCGCCGCAACCGTCGCATGAGTAGCATCTGAAGATTCCCATGTCACTGTTGGATCAGTCACATCTTCAGGTGTTACAATGGCTTCTAATTTAAAGGTATCGCCTTCAATCATCTCCAACTTCTCCCTATTAATAGAAATGTTGGTTGCCAAGATGATGTCAGCTTCAACCGTTACAGTGCAAGTTGCTTGCGCCGATGGATTGGAGAGAGATGTAACGACTACAGTGGTTGTTCCAACAGCTTTTGCAGTCACATTCCCTTCCTCATCCACAGTGGCAATCGCTTCGTCTAATATTTCCCACTTCACCGACTTATCTGTGGCATTGGCCGGATCATAGATCACATCCAAATCCGAAACATTCCCAACCTTCATCAATAAAGAGTTGCTGCTTAAAGCGAGTCCTATCACATCTATGGCAGGAACCTTGATTCGGCAGGTCGCGCTCACGGATCCGCAGGTTGCAGTTATGGTGGTTTCACCGGGATTTACTCCCGTAACTTTTCCGGAGGCATCAACAGTGGCAATTTCCTCATTTTCGGAAGTCCATGTCACCGTTTTATTTGTGGTGTTTTCCGGCTCAACAGTGGCCGTTATAATTATTGACTCCCCGATCTTTACTTCAGCCTCCTCAGGATCCAATATAATCTTTTCTGCCTCTATGGGAAGGACTTTTACACGGCACGTGTCGGTTAAATCCCCACAAGAAGCTGTTATTACTGTTTCCCCTACACTGACGCCGGTAATATTTCCCACCGCGTCCACGTTGGCTATTGTTTCATTATCTGTAATGAAGACAACAGTCTTATCTGTGGCATCTTCGGGCAAAATCTGTGTTTCGAGTAGGAATGTATCCCCTATCTTGATTTCTATTGAGTGCTCATTGACCGTGAAACTTTCCACAGGAGTCGGCACAACTGTAATCATGCAAGTTGCAATTACGTTGTCACACCTTGCTATAATCTCCGCTTCACCCAATGCCAAGGCCAATACATTGCCATTTGTATCTACGGTAGCGATAGCCGGAGAGTTCGATGACCAATATACGGTTTTATCCGTTGTATCCTCGGGAAGAACCTCCCAACCGATACTTAAAGTTTCTCCAACCTTCAAAGTAGCCTTATCGGGATCGAGGATTATTTCGGAAGCCACTCTTGGCACGACATCAACCTGACATTCCGCAATGACGTCGCCACATCTAACAGTGACAATGGTTTGTCCTAACGCTATGGCTTCAACATTCCCTTGGTCGTCAACCGTGGCAATCTCCGGATTAGAGGAAGACCATGTCACAGTCTTATCGTTGGTTTCTTCGGGCAAAACTGTTGCCTCCAATTTATAGGTTTGGCCGGGCATCAGTCGCAAAGGGTTCGGCTCCACAATTATTTCGGAAGCAAGCACAATAACTGTTACTTTGCAAACGGCCGAATATCCTCCGCAAGTAGCTGTTATCTCTACCTCTCCCTTCTCTTTGGCCACAACCTTCCCATCTTCATAAATAGCAATATCCTCATTGCTCGAAGCCCATGTTATTTCATCCGTAGTATCAATTGGGTTAGGAATTGCTGTCAACGATTCGCTTTCTCCCCTTACAATGGTCATTTCACTTTTATCGAGTGTGATACCTTCCGCATATACAAACACCTCGACCTCACAGGAGTCGGTTTTTCCATTAACTGTGTATGCTGTGATGGTTGTCTTACCGCTCTTTAGGGCAGTTACCACACCCTCACTGCTTACGCTCGCCACCGATGAATCAGAGCTTACCCATGTAATTGATTTATCGGAGGAATAGTCAGGGATTATAGTTCCAACCAGGGTTTTCTCATCTCCTCGATTCATTGTGAGTTGATGCTCATTAAGCTGAATCGAGACCGGAAGGACTCCCAAAGCGGTTGAGCTGTTATTTACAGGGACATCGCGGTCGTTGGCTGCTACCAAATGGATTTTGGTCACAGTGGCTTCTCCTCCGGAATAGTTCGGGCTAACATTAACAGGGATGGTAGCTAAGACTCCGCTTGTGCCGCTTATGCCAACTTGAGGGTTGGTCGTGGAAAAGGTGCCTATAATAACACGCCTATTATTGATATTATTTAGATTTGTAACAACTTGATAATCCCCTCCGGCACACCGGTCGCTTAGGGTGAAATCTAATTTTCCACTACTTTCTCTTATCCATTCCACTCCTGCTGGAAGCGTCACTTCCGCTGAAAATCCATAGAACGTCTCGTCATTATCCAATGAAAGAGTCAGAGTGGCCGGCTGACCCGGCTCAAGGTTCTCCTTGTTAATATACAGACTGTTCACTGCGTTGCCGCTCGCCGCTGTCAAAAGCAGCACCAGCAATGTGAATATTTTGTTTAGTTTAGTCATCGTCTAAATATCTGGATATATTTCTATAAATTTATAGCCATCCCATGTATAAAATTAATGGCTTTATTTAATGAAATCACAGGGACACACACGAGGTGCATCCCTGTGGCTTACAATCTTACTTTACAGTAATCTTAGTGGAATTTCCATCTACCGTTACAACGTAGATACCCTTATCGAGATAAACAAGCTCATTATCGGATGAGGCAACCAACGATTTTACCACCATACCATCGAGAGTGCAGATAATAATCTTCTTCCCTGCGGCTTGTCGGATAATCAATCCCTCATCTGTGGAGGATATCACATTCTTTCCGGCTATCACATTCCTTATCATCGAGGGATCATAACCGGTGCCCGTGCAAAGTGAATAGCTGTTGGAGGAGATATCAGATACCACTATATCAGTGATTATTATATCCTCTGCCTTTACATTGCTACCCTTTACAATTAGCTCCAGAAGCGACTCATTGTTATCTGCGAACGAGGAATTATTGAGGTCGAACACCACAACTCTCATCGTGCGGTCGTCGATTCGTCTTGTCGAAACCACATGGTTGGCCGCTCTTGCGCCTCCCTTCACTGCCTCAAGCGTCATTCCCTCCGGCACGCTGATATTGGCTTCCATCGCCACATACTCACGACTGTTCATTAATCCTACTGGAATGTTATAGCCGCCCTTTGCCGTTCCAGTCACAGAACCAATAAGAAGAGCATCCATGTCGGTGGAATCGTTCCTTACAACCGACGCAGCATGTCGCTTTGCCGTTTGTGCCGGATTCATTGAAAGAATCTCTTTCATGGTTGCCGATGCATCGGCTATAGTAATCTTATTATCTTTATTTACATCCGCGCCTACAGAGTAGAATTTCATCCACTCACTCTCACTTTTCAAATCCCTGCGGTTAGTCTTCCACCAGTTGTTGAGCACATTGGGGTTCTCCAAGGCATAGTTGGCGATATTCACCGCGTCGGAGATATCGAATCGGGCATCCCAGTTAGCATCGGCAAGCTGAGGATACACGTCCAAATCGCACTCATGGTAGAAGTTTTGATCAGTCAGCACCTTTATATGCGAAGGACCGACACCCTTAATATTCATCGTTCCATCATGAGCCAGGCCAGGGGTGACAACAAGAGAATTCGACGAGCTCCAAGTCCTCGTCTGACCTTCCAATGGCATTGCTGAGTTTATCATGGTGGTGGTGCCAGGAATATATTCAGGCATCTCAATTCTCGATGGCTGAGTCACAATTATACCCGGTTCTATTCTTTGCTCATGAACTTTCCAAAGCTCCTTGTAAACATCAAGCGTTTTTGCCTGAACATAGATCTTACAACTCTGATCGGTGAGATGTCTTTCTCCAATCATCTTAGGAGGATTTTCGGTATAGACCTTGATTGTATGGAGCACCTCGCAATCATCGAAAGCGTTTTCACCCAACTCCAAAAGGGTTGTGGGAAGAGAAGTGGTGTTGAGTTTCTGGCAGTAATACATTGCCTCCTTACCGATTTTCTCCACGCCCTCGGGAATATTGACATCTTCAAGCTCAATGCAATTCTTCAAAGCATAGTCGTCGATGAGTTTCAAATTCCAGTTTTCGGCTCCTTCCAATTGACGCAGATGGCGGCAATCCATCAAAGACCCCACACCAAGTTCTTCGATGTTTTCGTGCATCTTTATAGAGTTAAGTCCACGGCAATCTTTGAGCACTTCGTTGTTAAGGCGCGTGACAAGTGGCGGAATTTCAAAGTAGGTCAAAGCATAGCAATTGGCAAAGGCACGTTCTCCCATGTTAGAGATAGATTCAGGGAGGTTGATTTCCGCAAGGTTCTTGCAGCCATTGAAGGCCTCCTGACCGATGTCGAATACAGTGGAAGGTATCTCTATGCCTACAAGAGTCATGTCGTTCTCGAAAGCATCATTGCCAATTCTTATCACTTTATAAGACTGCCCGAAGTATGGGCTTTCAGGATCACGGTTAACCACATATTCCGGCACCACATAAGAGATGAGTGTATCGGAGGGAACAGCCGGACCGGCAACCTCGCAATAAGGGATAGGTTTATTAGCGAGCACCCTGAAACGAAGACCGTTCTTCTCTTCCAGAACTCGCTCCAAGTGAACAAGGGTGTCATCTTTGGCTATTATCTTATAGAAAAGAGCCCATGGAGTCACACCTTTTACATTTTCAAGCAAAGAATTGGGGGTATTCGCCACTGCTTCTTTGCTGGCATAGACCTTGGGAGAGAAGAAAGCCTCATCAAAGGCTCTCGGCACTTCCGCATGATACGTGACATTATAAGCGCTATCACAGTCAACAAAAGCTCGGCTCGCTTTTTCCAAAGATGCCGGAATGGAAATCTCTTTAACTCCTTTACATCCCCCAAAAGCTCCATCGCCAATGGAAACCACACCATCAGGGAGTTCGATCTTTGAAAATTTCTCACACCCATTAAATGTCCGAGCCGGAATGTCGGTCAAGAAGACGGGGTAATTAATGGAAGGCAATTCCGCACATCCGCTGAAAGTTCCCTCTCCTAAAGATTTCAGACTCTCCGGAAGAAGTATTGGCTGGGGAGGGTAAGGATCAAGTTCCCATTCCACCGGATAGGAATCCAACGGTTTACTATAATTGCCATAGAGAAGCACCTCAACATTCCTTGTTCCATTAAAAAGTTGTTTGAAGCAATCCTTAAAGGCCTCTTCGCCAATTGAAGTGAGAACGTTATTCATTTTCACTTCCACAAGGTGGGAACAACCATCAAAAGCATGGGCTCCAATTGTCTTTACATTTTCTCCTATTGTCACTGATTGAAGTCCATAAAGATAATAGCGGTGAATATTTGAATAGGTTTGGCTGCTGGGTCCGATATATTTATTTGTATTGACTGCACACCCATAGAAAGCATATTCTCCGATAGATTCCACATCTTTGGGAATTTCAATGGAAAGGTTGAAATTCTCTTGCGGGATTTCATCCAATTGTCCTCCGGAGAAACATTTATAGAATGTGTAGGGATTAATCTTTTTCAAGTTGGATGGGAGCTTCAACTCCATAATCTGGCTGCAATTCATGAACGCTGAATCCCCGATCTCTTCTATCCCATCAGTGAGAGTGAGGGTTTTAAGCCCGGTTGACTGGAATGCATTCTTTCCAATCCTCTTTAGTCCCTCAGGGAAAACCACAGATGTGAGATCTTCACAGTTTTCGAATGCGTGGTCTCCAATGGATTCGAGAGTGGCGGGAAGCTCAATATCCCTCAGCCCATTGAAATTGGCAAATGCGTAGGGCTCTATGGTGCGGATTACAGCCGGACTTAAAGTATTTGTTTTAAATAGCAAATCTTCACATCCACTGAAAGCATACGCCCCGATACCGCCCACGGAATCAGGCAATGCTTCTCCTTCCCATAAAATTCCACTCAAATTTTTACAGTTATTAAAAGCATACTCGCCTATTGTGATAGCTGGATTCTCAAAAACAATCCCTGTCAATCCTGAATAAGAATCAAAACCGTTGTAAGTTTCAACCTTATAGCAACCATCGAAAGCGTGAGCCCCTATGTGTGTCACAGTTGCCGGCAGCTCCACATAATCTAATCTAAAGCAATTTGAGCAGGAATAGTCACCAATAGTTGTTACGCTCTCGGGGAGTACCAACTCCGTGGCACCCGATGGGAGGCGAAGCAAGGTGTCGCCTTCTTTATTAAGCAACATCTGATCATCATAAGATGAATACCTCCTATTGTCGCCATCGACTATTATATATTCCATATATTCGCATCCAGCAAACCAATTATCCTGGATATCCTGCTCAAATTCCGGATGGATGATAACCTCTACTATATTCGTGCACCCTGCATAAACAAATTCCCCCATCTTGACATTGACCAGATCTGCACTCATCAGACCAGTACAGTTTTCGAAGGCTCGTGAACCTATTTCCTCAAGCGACTCAGGGAATAAAACATATTCCAGCGCTCCACAGTTGGCAAAAGCACCTTCATGTATTTTGGTTACATTTGTCTCCGAGAGTTCGGCGTAGGTAACATTGGGAAGGGCTGAGATTACCTCAGTCAATTCTTTATTGAAAAAGATTCCATTTTCTAATATCAAATCATCTCCTGTATCGAAAACCGAGCCAAAATCTTCGAGACTGTAACACCCTATAAAGGCAGTTTTATTTGCAGTGGTTATGTTGGAAATGTTCTCTACTTCTGAGAGGTCTGAGCAGTAAGCAAAAGCGTAGTCGGGCAGGCTGGTCATATTATCGCCAATCGTTACTGACGGAAGGTTGGTGCTACCCTGAAAAGCTCCGATTCCCATAGAGGTCAGTGAATTGGGAAGAACCACACCTCTACATTCTACATCACAATTATCTTCCGGACAACTCATAATATTCTGGAAGGCATAATCTCCGATTGTTGTCAATTCACCCCCAAATTCTATCACTCCGAGATGATGACAGCCATCGAAGGCATGAGCACCGATCGATTCAACACCGTCGCCGATTGTAAGCTCCTTCAAACCGTAATATGTCTTTGGCACATCATTTCTGCGTATAAACTCATGACGATAACAGTCGGCAAAAGCATAGGCTCCGATAGTTTTCACTCTCCCCGGGATATTTAATGAGGTAATATTCTTGCAGCCGTAAAAAGCATATTCTCCAATAGCGGCCAAATTTTCGGGAAGAGCCTCAAGAGGAAGCCACTCACATCCATAGAAAGTGTAGGGATTCACCTTGGAAAGATTAGATGGCAACTCGAATAGTACTAAGTTCGCACATCCATAGAATGCAGAATCTCCTATTTCAACCACATTATCCGGAATAGAGATTGTATCTAAGGCGATGCAATTCCTGAACAAGCTTTCAGGTATCTTTCTCAAATCATCTGGTAGCGTAACCCTCTTGAGTTTGCTGCAATTCTTGAATGCGGCATTGCCAATTTCACCGACGCTGCCGTTTATTACGACTTTTTCAAGCAGCGGATTGTTGGCAAAGGCGTTGACGCCGATCTTTGTTTGATCGCTATGTATTGTGATGGTGTTAGTGTGCCATGCATCCAGATATTTCAGAGTCTTGACCTCTCTGTCTTTGTCAGAGAATCCAATATTCCAGTTGGCCCACCAGCTATCGTAATTGTCAAATAAAGATCTTGGATAGAACCATTGAAGATTATCTAAATACACCCTCCCTTCTTCAGTGTGTGGAGTATGGTCCCTACTTCTATGGAAACAGTTGATAAAGGCATTCTCTCCAATACTTTCTATGGATGAAGGAATATCCAATCTCATCAGATTGCAATCGGCAAACGCATAATCTCCTATGCGCCCCCTTTTAGCGGTGGCCGGACTCGGATTTTTAAGACCGGCCGAAGTCAATTCTTCTCCTAAAGTGATCAATTCCAAAAACTGGCATCCGGCGAAGGCATAATCATCAATTACACAGCTTGTATTGGGAATTTTCACCTTCGACAAACCATATTCCCTCTTATTCTTCTCTTGCTCGATATTTACGAAGTGACATCCTTCAAAAGCATGTTTGCCAATGTAGTCAACACTTTCAGGGAGTAAAAGATAATTTTCAAGCCCCGACTGTCTTCCGCCATAACCATATATTGGATAGTCAACATTTTTTACGAAATCGATAGCTTGTAACGGCCACTGATCTCCCTCAACGTAATGACCGGTAGTAAGGTTATGACAATTCCTGAAAGCATAGTTTCCTATGTGAGTCAAGTTCTTTGAGAATTTTACATAGCCTATTTTATGAAGCACTTTATTTTCACACATATTGAAGGCATAATCCTCAATTCGGGTAATAGAATCGCTCATTATTACCGACCGGATTTCCGGACAGTCGTCGAAAGCCATCTTGCCGATGGCTCTAACTGTATATTCCTCTTTTGTATCCGGATCTATAACCTTACCTGGAATAACGATATCCACCAATTCAAGATAGGAGGGATCGAATATTACCTCTACTGTCTTATCTGTCTCCGATGTGATATTATAGTTCAAAGTGACCGGTTCGTTAAGATACATCACTCTCCAACCTTCGATATCTGATTCTTCAAGGTCATATACAGAATATTGGTAACCTAAATTATAAGGCAGGTCTTTTGACTCTGGATAGGAATATTTAAATTTCCCTTCCGTTGCCGACCATATCGGAAGAGCCATGCTGAGCAGGACAAGAAAGATTAATAGATGCTTATTCATAGATGTCGTTCTAAAATGTTAGTTACTGCTTTTAAGTTAGCATTTAGTCAGTTTCGCGGTATTTCTTTCCTCTATTGGATAGAAATTCAGCAGCTTTAGTTATCAATTTGCAAAAATAGATATTATTTTTATAATATCAAAATTTTTTTAACAACCTATAAACGCAAGAAAGTTTTGTATATTGCATTCCTTTTTCCTCTATTACCTATTCATTATTCCTTATCCACTATTACCTATCCCATCTCCCCTTCTTGCTGAACCCCAATATTTATTTGATTGTTAGTAAAATTATAAGTAAATTTGCATTATGAGAGGATATTCCCCTCGCAAGTAATTTTGAAAACATACTAAGTTATCGACAATATATGTTAAAAGTCAACGACTTACACGCTGAAATAAACGGTAAGGAAATTCTAAAGGGAATCAACCTTGAAGTTAAACCCGGTGAGGTTCATGCTATAATGGGGCCTAATGGCTCCGGAAAATCCACTCTTTCAATGGTGCTTGCCGGAAATCCGGCCTATACTCCGACCGGAGGATCAGTCGAATTCTATGGCAAAGACTTGCTCGCAATGCCCCCTGAAGTGAGAAGCCATGAAGGCCTCTTTCTCGGGTTCCAATATCCGGTGGAGATTCCGGGAGTATCTATGGTGAATTTCATGCGCGCCGCTGTCAATGCCAAACGCGCTTATTTCAACGAGCCCCCAATGTCGGCAACAGACTTTCTGAAGATGATGCGTGAAAAACGCGCTGTTGTGGAGCTTGACAATAAACTCGCTTCTCGTTCGGTGAATGAGGGTTTCTCGGGAGGCGAGAAGAAGCGCAATGAGATTTTCCAGATGGCTGTGCTCGAACCCAAACTGTCTATTCTTGATGAAACTGATTCGGGTCTTGACATTGATGCACTACGAATTGTGGCAGAAGGAGTCAACAAACTCAAAAATGATAACAACGCCACTATTGTCATAACCCATTATCAGCGTTTGCTCGATTATATAAAACCCGATTTCGTCCATATTCTCTATAAGGGCAAAATCGTTATGACCGGCGGACCGGAATTGGCTCTCGATCTTGAGGAACGAGGCTACGACTGGATTAAAGAACAGGTGGATAAGGAGGGCTGATCATGAGCGCACTAAATCAATATCTCGACCTTTATCGTCAGCATCGCGACCTCTTGGATTCACATAGCGCCGAGGCTATCAACAGCTGCCGTCCTGATGCTTTCGCCGTTCTGGAAAAGGCGGAGCTGCCTAAAGCAGGAAGCGACAATTATGAGAACACCGACTTAGGAGCTATGTTGGCGCCGGATTACGGCCTGAATATCGCAAAGCTCGATATCGAGGTCAACCCCGCTGCCACTTTCCATTGCGATGTGCCCCGCATCTCTTCAAATCCTTTCCTGATTTTTAACGATAGCTTTATTGATGATAAAAAATCTTTCGCAGGCCTCCCCGACGGAATAGAAGCGGGAAGTCTGAAAGATTTTGCTGCTCGCGACCCGGAATCTTTCCTTAAATACTATGGGAAGGCTGCCGATTTGAAAAATCCGATGGTGGCGCTCGATACTCTCCTGGTTCAAGACGGCTTTTATCTTCGGGTGAAAAAGGGGGTGAAAGTGGAGAAAGCTCTTCAGCTTGTCAATATCCTTCAAAACGGTATGCCTCTTATGGCTGTGCGCCGAATGTTGATAATCATTGAGGAGGGAGCTGAGGCCAAACTCCTTGTATGCGACCATACTCAGAATCCCGAAATTGATTTTCTCTCCTTAGAGACAGTCGAATTATTTGTTGAGGAAAATGCTTCTTTCGACTTTTATAATTTGGAAGAATCCACAGCTAAAACACACAGGATTTCCACTCTCTATCTCCGACAGAAAGCCGACAGCAGAGTGGTAATCGATGGCATAACTCTTTACAATGGAGTTACCCGAAATGAATATTATTGTCGCTTTGAAGGGGAAAACGCTTCGTTACGCCTTTTGGGCATGGGGATTGAGGATGAAGCTCGCTCGCTCTCAACCTATTCCTTTATCGATCATGCCTACCCAAGATGTCACACCGACGAGCTCTTCAAATATTCTATCGACGATGAGGCGAGAGGAGCTTTCACAGGTAGAATTTATGTGGCTGAAGGGGCTGTTAAAACCGAGGCCTATCAGTCGAACCGAAACTTGGTTGGCAGCAACACGGCCAGGATGGAAAGCCGTCCGGAGTTGGAGATTTATAACGACGATGTGAAATGTTCCCACGGCTCGGCCACCGGTCAACTCGACCAGCTACAGATGTTCTATATGCGCACCCGTGGTCTGGATGAGGCCACAGCGCGTCTTCTTCTGAAACAGGCCTTTATGGCGGATATTATCGACGGGGTAAGAGTTGAGGCTCTGCGCGACAGGCTTCACCTTCTTGTTGAGCGTAGATTTGCCGGTGCTTCTTCAGCCTGTGCATCCTGCGCCGGATGTAAATAATTTTTACCGGGGAATGTTGAATCATTAATGGGGAGAAGAAAAATGTTGGATGTAGAAAAAATAAGAGAGAAATTTCCTATCCTCTCGCGAGAAGTTGGAGGGAAGGGGCTTATCTACCTTGATAATACGGCCACTTCGCAAACTCCTGCCGAAGTGGTTCGGGAGATCGATTATCTCTATGAAAACACAAAAGCTAATGTGCATCGAGGTGTGCATACGCTTTCGCAGGAAGCAACAGATCGTCAAGAACACACCCGACGTCGTGTGCAGGGCTGGATAAATGCCTCCTCCTTTGAGGAGATTATCTTCACGCGTGGCACAACAGAAGCCATTAATCTTGTGGCCTCTTCTTTCGGCGACCGTTTCAAAGATGGCGACGAGATTATTCTCACCGTGATGGAACACCATGCCAATATCGTGCCTTGGCAACTTCTTCAGCGACATAAGGATATCAAGATTCGTGTGGTCGATATCAACGACCGCGGAGAACTCGATCTTGACCAATACCGCTCTCTATTTAATTCTCACACAGCCTTTGCCGCCTTTACTCATATCAGCAATGTTTTGGGAACAATAAATCCTGTGAAGGAGATGACGGCGGTAGCCCATTCTCATGGGGTGCCGGTATTGGTGGATGGTGCCCAGGCATCCCCTCACCTGAGGCCTGACATGCAGGATATAGATTGCGATTTCTACGTTTTCTCTTCGCATAAGATGTATGGACCGACCGGTGTCGGCATCCTCTACGGTCGTAAAGACCTTCTTGAATCCATGCCTCCCTATCAAGGCGGCGGAGAGATGATTAAACATGTCTCCTTTGAGCATACCACCTTTGCCGACCTCCCTTTCAAATTCGAGGCTGGCACCCCCGATTTCATCGACATCGCCGCTTTTGCAAAGGCTTTTGACTTTATCGAAGATATAGGAATAGAGAATATACGCCGACATGAAGAGGAATTGCTCGATTATACCACTGAAAAAATCCTTGCCATTCCCGAAATTAAAATATATGGCACTGCCCCCGAGAAGGCTGCTGTCTTATCCTTTAATGTCGGTGAGGCGCATAATTATGATGTAGGTTTCCTCTTGGATAAAATGGGAGTGGCGGTCCGAACGGGTCATCACTGCGCCCAGCCTCTTATGGAGCGTCTCGGAGTGCCCGGCACAGTGAGAGCCTCTTTTGCCGCCTATAACACTTTTGACGAAGCCGACCGCTTCATCGAGGCTTTAAAGCGCGTCACCCCCATGCTCCTGTAGGGACGCACCCCAGGTGCGTCCGCCGAGGGGATCCGCCTAATCCTTCTCCCCTTCTTTCTTCTTCTCCGTTTCGTATTTCAACACCGGCAACGACCAGTCGAACAACAGCACGCAGAACCGCAATCCTATTACAGTAACTCCGCAAGCTGCCTGCTGCAACACCATTGACCCTCCCAAAAGATCTATTATCCAATAGACCACTCCTCCGGCGATGCAGGCTGTGGCATAAATATCTTTACGGAAAAACAATGGCTCCTCATTGATTAATATGTCACGAACCACGCCACCAAAAGAGCCGGTGATGGTGCCCATTACAATTGCGCCCCACATAGGATAATCCGATGCAAGTGTTTTCTGTATTCCAATCACTACGAAGAGCGCCAAACCAATCGCATCGAAAATAAATAGCAAGCGGTTATGGCTCACCAAAACCTTCCGGAACACTATCACTATTAAAAGAGAGATTCCTGTCACAGCAAGATATACAGGCGTCTGAAGCCAAAAAACCGGAAGGTCAAGCAGGAGATCGCGTAGGGTTCCCCCTCCGATTGCCGTTACAAGTCCGATGGTATAGGCTCCAAAAAGATCGAAATGTTTCACGGCCGCCAAGCGGATACCGCTTATTGCAAAAGCTATCGTTCCTACCACCTCAATCGCAAAAAGAAAAGCTGCATCTATATTCATTGTCGGGGATAAATGAAAAAACGGTGCAAAATTAGCGAATTTATTATTTATTCACAATTTTTGCACCGTCTTAAAACCTATTCTCTCAAATAGATTTTAGAGATTGCTAAGCCATCTCTTTATAAAACTATAAATTGCTATTTTCCTCTCATGCGGTCGTCGGAAGCGGTTAGTGCGGCTTTGGCGCCTTCCCCCATCGCTATGACTATCTGTTTATAGGGCACATCGGTCACATCCCCGGCTGCATATACGTTTGCTACGGAGGTATGGCACTTTTCATCAACCTCTATCTCGCCTCGACTGTTCATTGCCACTTCCCCTTCAAACACTTGGGAATTGGGGGTCAAGCCTATCTGAACGAAGACTCCCGAAACGGGATATTCCTTGGTTTCTCCTGTGGTTCGATCTTTAGCCACTACGCCTGTCACATTACGCCCGTCACCCTTAACTTCCGTTAACGACGTAGAGAGGTGAATATCTACATTATCAAATTCTTTGAGTTTCTTTTGCAACACCTCATCTGCCTTAAGTGTGTCCATGAATTCAAAAACATCCACGTGACTGGCAAGCCCGGCCAAATCAATGGCTGCTTCTATGCCGGAGTTTCCTCCGCCTACCACAGCAACTCTTTTGCCGCGATAGAATGGACCGTCACAGTGTGTGCAGAATGCCACTCCTTTTCCCAAATAATCTTCCTCGCCCGGTATGGAAAGTTTTCTCCAGGAGGCTCCCGTAGCGATAATTGCTTGTGGTGCTTCAAAGGTCTCTCCGCTATCGGCTACAAATTTCTTTACATCTCCTTTCAAATCAGCTGAAACAATCCGACGGTTGTCGTAGATGCCAATGTTATAAGCGTCAAGGTGTTTTCTTATATCTGAAGCGAGAGCTGTTCCGGTGGTTAGTGGCACAGATATCAAATTCTCAATATCTGAGGTGTCTTTAACTTGACCGCCGATTCTTCCGGCAACCACTGCCACTTTCATCCCCTTTCGTGCTAAATATATGGCAGAAGCAGCTCCGGCAGGTCCACCCCCGGCAATGATGGCATCAAAACCTAATGGGGTGTTATCGCTGACTCCATTATCTTGAGAGGTTCCGAAATTCTGTTCCAGCTTGGATATCAATTCGCCCATAGTTGCCTGCCCAACATTAAGCAGAAGTCCGTTGGCATAGACGGTCGGAACTCCATTAATGTTATAGTCTTTCACCATCTGCGGGCAGACACCTCCATCTATCACCTTATTTGTTATGCCCGGATTCAGAAGTGTTATGACATTCAGAGCCTGCACCACATCAGGACAAATCGAGCAGGTGAGAGAAACAAAAGTTAGTATTTCTATGGGTCCTGTAATTGCTTCTATGCGTTTTTGAGTTGCTTCGTCGGGAAGATTCTTCCCTTGTCCTGCCGCATTAAGCACAGCGAGAATCAATGACGAAAACTCATGACCCCCGGGTACACCCGCAAACTGAACGCCTGTGGGAATCCCCTCACGCCATATTGATAAAACTGGGGCCTCCTCCTCTGTTGGGAAATCCTCAATTTTTACCTGAAAAGAGGGGGAAGAGGAGGCGAAGTCGGTCACAAATTCCTCCATCTCCTTGCGGTTGGGATCTTCCGGGCTACCCTGCACAAGCAGTAGGATTGAGGTGTCGAGTTTGGAGAATATCTGTTTTAGTTGGTCTAATATATTTGTGTCGAGTTTCATAATATTTTTATAAAGAAGAGGGCGCAAGCTCTTTTCTCACGTCCTCTTCGGGTTAATCAATCTTAACTATACAATCGCTATGTTAATTCTTTATTAAATCTTCCCTACAAGGTCGATTGAAGGCTTAAGGGTTGCTGCGCCCTCTTTCCATTTTGCAGGACAAACCTCTCCTGGGTGGGATGCTACAAATTGAGCTGCTTCCACTTTACGAAGCAATTCATCTGCATTTCGACCTATGCTGTTGTCTTGGATTTCAACGAGCTTGATAAGACCTTCAGGATCGGATACGAATGTTCCACGATAGGCTACACCTTCCTCTTCATCCATTACGCCGAATGCACGGGCAAGAAGTCCCTTATTATCGGCAAGCATGGGATATGTGATTTTCTTAATGCTGTCAGAGGTGTCGTGCCATGCCTTGTGAACAAACTGGGTGTCGCAACTTACGGAGTAAACCTCCACGCCCATTGATTTCAATTTGTCATATTTCTCCGCAAGATCCACAAGCTCAGTGGGGCATACAAATGTAAAGTCGGCAGGATAGAAGAAGAACACGGCCCATTTGCCGAGAACATCTTTATCTGTCACTGTTTTGAACTCTCCATTGTGAAAAGCCTGAACCTTAAACTCCGGAATGTGTGTGTTTATTATTGTATTCATAGTATTATATATTTTATAACTTTTTCTTTTCCTTTACTATAATAACAATCTCTCGGAATAAAGGTTGTTATCCTCTTGGCTCTTTCAGATTAATTAACTAAAAAAAGAGACTCACCCTTTCGAGTGAGTCTTCTTAAATTCTATTTTAAAGATTACATTCCTTTCCCGTGGCAGTTTTTGTATTTCTTGCCTGAACCGCAGGGACATGGATCGTTACGACCGACCTTGGGCTCAGCCTTAATCGGCTGTTTGGCGGCTGCGGGGCGATTCACACTCTGAGCTGCCTGACGTTGTGCCGATTCGCCGGGGTAAGTGTCGCGTGTGGTAGAATAGTTTGCGTAGGGGTTATGATTCCCTGCTGTGCTATATTCCTGACGAATCTGACCCTGTGGCTGCGAACTGCGGCGTGCGGCTGCCTCTGCCTGTGCTTTCTCAAATGCTTCACGCTTGGCCTGCTGCTTCTCCTCTTCAAGTCGCTTTCTCTCTGCCTCCATTCGCTTGTTCTCTTCGTAATCAGGGACAGCAAGCTTACCCCGCATGAGAGTTGAAACCGACTTGGCATTCATCTCATTCACCATCTTCTTCCAAAGCTCGAAAGCCTCTATCTTATAGATAACGAGGGGGTCTTTCTGCTCGTAAGAAGCATTCTGAACCGACTTGCGAAGCTCATCCATCTCGCGAAGCTGCTCCTGCCATGCCGAGTCGATAGAAGAAAGAAGGACTACCTTCTCCCAAGCCTTGGTCAGGGGCTTGCAATTGTTCTCATAACATTCGGTGATGTCGGCACGAATGTTGAACATGCGGCGACCGTCGGTCATTGGAACACCAACCGGACCTGTGGCTCCTCGCTCCTCTACAAATTCCTTGATATAAGGAGCTGCGCCCTCGGCCATTTTCTCTTTGCGACGTGCCAACTGATGCATGGCGGCATCTGTTAGCTTCTCGGTGATCTGAACAGCATCGAGTTTCGGATATTCTTCCGGTGTGAAAGGAAGTTCGAGCGCGAGCACTCGGTTCACCTCATTATTGAAGTCGTTGTAATCCTCATATACGCCATTGGCAAGGTTCGAACAAACTTCATATACCATATTTGCAATATCGGCTCCGATGCGCTCTCCCTTCAAGGCGTTCTGACGACGACCATACACACCTTTGCGTTGTGCATTCATGATGTCGTCATATTCCACAAGACGTTTACGGATACCGAAGTTGTTCTCCTCTACCCTCTTCTGAGCATTCTCGATAGATTTGGTCACCATGCTGTTTTCAAGCATCTCACCCTCCTTGAAGCCCATGCGGTCGAGCATCTTAACAACTCGGTCGTTGGCGAAGAGACGCATCACGGTGTCTTCAAACGAAACGAAGAATACTGAGCTTCCCGGGTCGCCCTGACGACCGGCACGACCACGAAGCTGACGGTCAACACGACGTGACTCATGTCGCTCCGTACCGATAATTGCCAAACCACCGGCATCTTTAACCTCCTGCGGAAGCTTGATATCCGTACCACGACCTGCCATGTTGGTAGCGATGGTCACAGTGCCTTTCTTACCGGCCTGGGCCACGATGTCGGCCTCTTTCTGGTGAAGCTTGGCATTCAATACCTGATGATCAATCTTCCGGAGTTTAAGCATCTTGGAAAGAAGCTCGGAGATTTCCACTGAAGTGGTGCCGACAAGCACCGGACGGCCGGCTTTTACCATATCTTCCACCTCCTGAATAACCGCAGCATATTTCTCCTTTTTGGTTCGATAAACGCGGTCGTTCATATCGTCGCGGATCACGGGACGGTTGGTTGGAATCTCAATCACGTCGAGTTTATAGATATCATAAAACTCTCCCGCCTCCGTCATCGCCGTACCGGTCATACCAGCCAATTTACGATACATGCGGAAATAGTTCTGAAGCGTAATCGTAGCGTATGTCTGAGTGGCGGCTTCTACCTTCACACCTTCTTTCGCTTCGATGGCCTGGTGGAGGCCATCGGAATAACGGCGACCTTCCATGATACGACCGGTCTGCT
>CAZXGU010000004.1:0-40288 GCA_964640375.1 uncultured Sangeribacter sp.
CGCCCTTGCATCAGTAGGTAGTTGCCCGTGCAGCATCCCATGGGACCCCAATAAACCACGCGGTCTTTCCATTCCTCATTGTTGCGAAGATAGGTGGCGGCTAAATGCTCCATGGCATGAAGCGCTTCAGGGGAAAGGGCCTGTTGGCGGTTTGGCTCGGTGAGGCGCACGTCGAAGGTGGTGATATAATCTCCCGCAGGGGTCTGGTCGATGCGTGAAACATAAACTCCCCTAAGAAGGCGAAGATGATCTATCGTAAAACTTGCAATCTTTTCCATTTCTTTAATTCTTTCTGCAAAATTAAGTGTTTTTTTTCTAACATTTTGCTGAATCAAAAATAATTATTAATTTTGCGTGTTAATTAAAGCAACATTTCTAACAGCGGTTTTCACCGCCCGGACAAGAATACTAATAAAAGTATGGCATCTAATAACGAAAACGAGCAGAACGCAATTGATAAGTTAAACAGCAATTTGAGCTCTGCGAGCGAGAAAATCGCCAATAACAAGAAGATAATTTATTGGGTAATTGGAGTAATCGTGGTTGTAGCCGGTTTCATCCTGAGTTATTTCTTTATATATCGCAATCCTCATTTGAAGGGAGCAGCCGAAGCTTATAATCAGGTTGAGATCTCAGCCGTTGGCAATGATTCAATTGCAGCCGCTGAATATAAGAAAGTGGCTGATAAATATCCTCACACTCCTTCAGGTCATCTCGCTGCCCTCGAAGCTGCCGAGAATTTCTACGATCAGGGCAAATATAAAGAAGCTCTTGCATGTCTCGACAAGGCAAACATCAGCGAAGATGTGCTTCGTGCCAATGCCATTATTCTTAAAGGTGACTGCTACGTAAACCTTAAGCAATATGATAAGGCTCTCGATGAGTTTAAAGAGGCTATTAAGAAAGGTAACAAGAATGACCAGATTGTACCGCGCGCACTTCTTAAATGTGCCAACATCTACGATGCACAGAAGCAGTATGCAAAGGCTTTGGAATGTTACGAGCAGATAAAGAATGAATATCCTTCATTCCAGCTCGGCAATGCGCCTATCGACGCCTATATTGAGCGTGAGAAAGCTCGCCTCGGCAAATAATCAATGGCTTAGGCAAATTTTTATTCAGACATACATTTCCATAAAATAATAAAACATTTTGCTTATTTTATGAAAAGGGGTTCCGGCTTTCGAGACGGGACCCTTTTCTTATAGGCGCGGTAGGCGCGGTAGGCGTTATAGGCGTTGTGGGCGTTATAGGCGTTATAGGCGTTATAGGCGTTATAGGCGTTGTAGGCGTTGTAGGGGTTGTGGGCGTTATAGGCATTGTAGGCATATTGTAGGCGTTGTCGGGGTGATTGCCTGTTTTAATCAGCAGGTTCTGGGGCTGTGTGAGGCGTCATGCGCCAAAGGAGTAGGATCCGCCTATCCCGCCTAAAAGCCTATCCTCCTAAGAAAGCCTATCCCAAATAAAAATTGCGGCAGACTCCTTTCACAAGGAATCTGCCGAGGTGCGAATCTATTTAATTTTCTACAAACCTAACATTAGTGAATTTATCAGTTTATATCTTTGCTCTAATCTTTATGATAAAACTTTTAAAACCAACTGCGCTTTGATATTACAAAGCTACTAACAACTCTATATCCTGTGCGATTTTCTCAATCGCCTCCGTCTGCATCTCCATGCCGACGGTCTATATTTTTTTGCGATGGGTTGTCAGTCTCTCGGCTGACCTTGACTCTAAACAATCTTAATTTACCTATCGCAGATTTTTATCTGTGTGATTTCTTATTTTGGCTTCGGCTCATCGTTGTGTGCCTCACCTCTTGTAATTTCTTACACTGCAAAATTAATATCAAAATTTGCTATATGCAAGCGAAATTCGATGGATATTGTTTAAATATAGATAATCGATGCTTTAATATATTGTTAATAAGTAAATTGAAAAATCCAAATATAGATATTCCAATAGTTTGTATATAGGGGTGAAGAAGCTGTTTTATCATCAATTTTGAACGAAATTTGATAGTCGGCGTTAACGAACGATTTTATCAAAATTTTCATATCCCCCATTGATCATCGGCTTCCTCTATATCAATCTTAAGCACATCCTCATCAAATGTGTCCCGGTTGATGGCGCGGTTACGCATCCGGTTACGATAGGAATAAACTGTATTAGCAGAGTAGTTGAGAATCTTTGCAATCTTCGCACTCTCTGTCACTCCCAATCTCACGAATCCATAGATGCGCAATTCCGGATTAAGCGATTCGCTGTTTTTTTCCGCATCAAATCGCTGGTCGGGTTGCAGAAGATTATTGATTTGAGCAAGGAAGTCGGGATAGAGGCTCATGAACACTTGGTCGATTGTCTTATAGAACTCTTCATTCTCGCTTTCCGAGGTCTTCCCGTTTTTAACCAATTTCAGCAGATCCTGGCTTTGTCCGGCCTTAATTTTTCTTGTCACTGTTGTGGCCAACAGATCATATTTTTCTGAATATGCCGAACAGAGACCAATAAAGTCGCGGATATAACTATCTTTCATTTTGGATAGCGAGGCAAGTTGGGAATGGGCATGGCGTCGTTTTCTCATCTCTCTCAATAGAAGAGCAAGGACTATAATAAGGATAATCAGAATCACCGACACCATTAGGGTGTAAAGGATAAAATCCGAAAGAGAACTGCTGATCTCTTCGCGGTAAGCATCGTCGATTGCCGGAACGAGGCTTGAGATATTCACCAATCTCATTCTGGCGCTTCCACGATAGGCGTCGTTCATGGCAAAATTGATATACTTGAAGGCTTCCTGGTAATGTTTCTCCTTATATAACCATTCAGAGAGGGAGGGGAGGGCAAACCCATCGTTTATTCCACCAATCACATCGCTCTCGGAGGCTAAGGCAAGGTAGGCCGCATATTTTGTCTGGTCGGTGCGACGGTAGGAGAGGGCAAGCTGGAATGCGGTCATGCCATACATCTGTGAACCTTTGGTAAGACTGTTAAGCAAAGGTATAAGCTCCTCTTGTGCCAATTTCTCACGCCCTGAATTTATTAAGATGCCTGCACGCAGAAATATCTGAAATGGATCAGTTTTGGGAAGATTGGCTATCAGGCTGTCGCGACATTCATCCTCCTTTATTTGAAAATCTTCATAAAGGCCTTTCCCTTCTCCTATATAATTACAGATGTTGGAATACATTTGGCGTCCTGTTAACCAATATCTTATCATTTCTTCGCGAGAAGCCCCCTCCATGGATATGCTGTCGAAAGTCATTGTGGCTGCGCTGAAATAACCCGATGCCGATTGTGCATCAGCGATAGCCAACATACCTTTGTTTATATTAGAGATGTCGCCTCCTCTTTTTGCCAATTCGTAAGCTTTAAAGGCATAATAAAGAGCGGAATCGGCCATGCGGGGACGATAATAACCCACAATGTCGAGCAGTATGTTGAGTTGACTATCTTGGGAGAGCCCTTTGGCATTCAATAGTTGTTTGAGGGAATCTGCCTTTATCTGAGATAATTTGCAGTAATTATCTGCATTCTTGATAGTTGATTCAAGGCTTTTCAATTCCTTCTCTGGCATTGACCATCCGCCAGATTTGTCGCCTCCGCGACAAGAGGTTAGGATAATAGCGGCAACAGATGTTAATAGGATAACAAGAGGCAGAATATGTGTGGAACAAAGATTCCGACTATTCAGGTAAGATTTTATTCGGACCTTGAAGTGTTGTCGATAGGAGTGAGATTTCATAAATGAGTTTATTAGGATAGAAAGGTAACAGATTGCAAAGTTAGTTAAAAATAGGAAAATATACAATTAACATTCAATTAATAAGAGAAATATGCAAAGGAGGGAATGTCATTGGCGACATTCCCTCCTTCTAAAAACTATAATATGCTAATGCAAAATTATTTCTTTTTGCTTTCTTTCCAAGCCTTAGCTTTAGCTTTGGCAGCTGCATCTTCAGCAGCAGCTTCAGTCTTTTCTACAGCCTGCTTAAGCGCTGCATTAGCCTTATCTTTTGCATCCTGAGCAGCGGCGGCAGCCTTATCGGCAGCATCCTTAGCAGCCTTGTCGGCAGCGTCCTTAGCCTTGTCGGCAGCATCTTTTGCTTTGTCAGCACCTTTCTTTACGGCATCTTTGCCTTTGGTGGCTGCGCTCTTGGCTGCATCTGTAGCTGCGGCGGGAACTGCTGCTACCTCTTCAACAACCTCCTCTGCAACTGTTACAGTTGAATCAGACTCGTTTGCCTCTACAGCAACGATAGTGTCGGAAACAGCAGCACCTTCCAATGAGTCAGAATCTGCGGCCTCATTAGCCTTGTTGCCTCCGCAAGCAGATGCAAAGAGCATCAGTGAGCCTGCGCATGCGATTGAAAATAATGTCTTCATCTTATTTCGTTTTTAAATAGTCTTATTAATTTACTTGTTTCTCTGCTCAACAAGATTCTTAGCCATCTCTAAGTGAGTGTAGAGTGCCTGGCGATAGTCGGCGCGAGTGTTAGGAGTCCAAATAACATACACGGTGCCGTCATAGCCATAATGAACAAGAGTCATTTTGTCTTTTGACTCATAGATGAGGTCGTCATCTTCATCTGTTGAAACTTCTTTGTATTTGTTATCCTTGAAATACTTAGTGAAGTCAACTTCTGAGTCCATTTCTTCAGTGATAACGATACTGCTTGAAGCAAGGTTGCCACCTACGAATGCATAGATATAGAAGGGATAGTTGCCGTCGGCATCAAAAGTATATGCAAGAGCACTTGAGTTGCTTACCTGATCGTTGAGCACATAGCTGAAGGGACGCATTGCCTCTTTTACATCACCCATATCGTCACCCCACTCAAGGTTGATCGACATGTTGCTGATGGTAAGAACATTTGATGCGCTTTTAGTGAGCACAGGCATGGAGTAAGGAACATCAACCTCATCATTGTCATCGCCGCAAGAAGCCATGAAGAACATGGGGAGAGCAACTGCGAGCATCAGAAAAAATTTCTTCATTTTTACTGGAGTTTAATTATTGAAATTATTATTTGAATATCCTGTTAGTAGAATACGGGCGCAAAGTTAATACATTTTTTTGTATAAAGAAAATCATTATGTTTGTTTTGCTTTATTTTTACCTCATTTCATAACTTTAATCCACAAAGTGGGTGTCTTTTCATAAATTCTTGGTATTTCTTCTGCACCGTCTGCTGATATTCTCTCTCCTCTTCTTCCGACATCAATAGCGGACGGTGATTAAGGCTTTTGAATATCTTTTCTCCCTCCTTTAATATAAGAAGAGCTTCATTGTCCAAGTAAGTTTCTTTGAAAATCTCCCATATATAATCCACTGCTTGCTCGGAAGGATGGGCCAAATCGGAAGCATAAAACCGGTAGTCACGAAGATCATCGTTTAATATTTCGTAGGCCGGAAAATAGGAACAGAAGCTGAGTCGGCGGCAGATCTCTTCAACCGCCAAGAGAAGAGTGGCTTTGGAGCGGCTGTTGGCTGTGAAGCCATCCTTTAGATGACGCACAGGGCTAACCGTGAAGACAATCCTTATATGAGGGTATGTTTCCTTTATCTTTTGGCATGTCGTAACCCACGCATCCACAATCTCATCAACTGTTAGTCGGAACCTGTCGAACCGTGATGCCGGCAGCTTGTGACAGTTGGCCACCGTATTGGATAGCAGTTCTTCACGTGGTCTTAACGGATTCTCCCATTCCTTCATTGGAAGCAACGAATAGCAAATCGCAGTCCCGAAGGTTACGAATAAAGCTTCAGCCTCCTTCATATATTGCTGCATATTATTCCTCGCATCTTGAGCTTTGTCGAGAGCAGTTCCTTCATCCTCGGCGGCAAACCGGAAGTCGCCAAAAAAAGAACGGCTTTTCCCTTGCGCGTCAGTAAACAAGGAGGCTTTAAATTTGTTCTCAAAGTCTTTCTCAAAAAGAAAGAGATCAATAGCTTTTTTTATGGATATAGGGTTGTAGAGAGTGCCTCCCGGATTGACGGCATTCCAGAGGCAGCCTCGCATTTTTGCGGCGATATTATCAGAAAAGCAAGAGCCGAGCATCACAACAGGATGCTCTGGGCTGAGAGTGAAATCGGCGCGCTCTGCCGTAAAGATTGTTCTGAATTTCATAGAGATTCTTAATTTCAAGCAAATTTAGGAATTTTTTCTCGATTTTCAAGATTTTTCTAACTGGCTAAAAATCAGCTCTTAAAAATCCAATTAACGAAAATTAACAAATTATAGGATTGTTTCGCATTGAAGGTGTGGTATATTTTCATAGAATGTTGTAATTTTGCATCGAACTAATCAAAACGCTTCTCCGGCAACGGAAAGTGGAATTAATAACAGGTAAAAGAAACGGTAGAAATTACAACAGAAATGAAAAAGATAACAACAATCAAAGCAGTATTAATCTCAATCTTAACTCTTTTCTTCTCATTCGCTTTCGGCGCAGCAGCCGCTCCCAAGATCACTTCAAATTATAACAAGGTATCGGATGGTTATAACTTCTGGCTTGTTCAGCCCGAAGGGGATGCCACTGAAAAGAAACCTGTGGTGATTTTCCTTCACGGTGCAAGCCTCTGTGGCTCCGACCTCAATAAGGTGAGACGTTACGGCACTCTTTCAGCCGTGGAGAAAGGACGCGACATTGACGCATACGTTATTGCTCCTCAGAATCCCGGTGGCGCTTGGAAGCCTTCAAAGGTGATGAATGTGTTGAAATGGGTTGAGGAAAACTATAACGTTGACACCGACCGAGTATATGTTCTCGGAATGAGCCTTGGAGGTTACGGCACTATTGATTTTGCTGCCACTTATCCCGATAAAGTTGCTGCAGCCATGGCATTCTGTGGCGGCGGAACAGTGAAAGACCTTTCCGGTCTTGGTGAACTCCCCCTTTGGATTGTTCACGGCACAGCCGACAACCGTGTGTCTGTTTCTCAGAGCGACCGTGTGGTTTCAGCAGTGAAGGATTCATCTGATGCGTCTCGTCTTTATTACGACCGTATCCCGGGAATGAACCATTCTCAGCCCGCCAGACTCTTCTATCTCGAAGATACCTACAAATGGCTCTTCAGTCATAGTCTTAAAGATAAGAACCGTCGCGCTGCCGACAAATTCTCAATCTCAGGCGACCTTATGAAGAGTGCTTATTCAGGCCTTAATCACCGCGCCGGCTATAAGAGTTCCTCTTCAAAGTCAACTGCTTCAAAGACTAAGGCTTCCAAGAAAAGCTCTTCTCGCAAAAGCAAATCTTACGCTTCCAGCAAGTCGAGCCGTCGCCGCGGTTAAGATTATGATTGAGAGAAAGCTAATAAAGAGATTTTCGATCTTTGATACGTAAGATAAAAATAAGTTTTGGTAATGTGAATTGCCCACTCCTGCGAGTTGCCGGAGTGGGTTTTCTTATTTCTTTAGTGTAACTGCTCCTTCCTTATTATCCTTATTATTATCATTGACCCCGGCACTCTTGGGGGAATGGTCTTTTGCTTCCGCACTCTCCACCAAGAATACGCTTGCGATGATCAAAACAATGGAAAGCAGCTGCCACCATGAAAATTTATCCTGACCGAGGGCATAGCTCACTATAGCGGCCACAATAAGAATCCAGTTGGCATAGAGCCCCACAACCGTGGCCGGCAACCGTTTAAGGGCGATATCTGTGAGCAGATAGCTGATAGAGGAGGGGAACACCAACACAAATGCCAACACAAGGAATGGAGCGGAGAAAATGCCGTGTGATAGAACTGGCGCGAACCAGTTGCCGGCAATTAAGACTGCCACTATTGCGGCCAAGCATCCTCCCGAGAAGGTATATTTGCTCACGGTGGCATTGCTGAGTCGTTTCAGGAAAATCTTCTCGATCACCAAATAGGCGCTGAAAAGGAATGTTGAAATGAAGCAATAGATATTACCTAATAACGGATTGGAGGCCACCTCGCTATGTTTCTGTGTAAGAATACAAACCAATGCGCCACCTATTCCGAGCACAATTCCGATAAGCCTTCCGAACGACAGACGGTCGGTGCGGAGAAATAGACAAATGATATAGACCACCGTGCCTTGCAGGGCAATGAAAATGGATGAGGAGATAGGGGTGGTGTAGGTCAGACCCATTAGGAGGGTGAACATGTATCCGAATACGCAGATGATACCCGTGAGTAGGAGCAACAGCCGATCGCGCATCGTCACTTTTTCCGTCTTGCTTGGTTTTACCCAGCCCACTATCCAGAAAAATAGCGAACCGAAGCCGAGGCGAAGCACAACGCCTGTAAAGGCATTCATCCATGTGGGAAGAAGATATTTCAATGCGTTTTCATTAAGACCCGAAAAGGTCTTGGCCACAAACATGGAAACGTTTCCAACCATTCGCCCATGTTTTGTTACTTTATTTGCCGCTGCTGGTGAAGCGTTATCTGCTGCTGTGGATGCGGAATTAGCCGCGACTTCTGTGTTGGCCACAGTATTTGAGGAAGAATCTTGACTGTTCATAGTGGAGTATAATTATATAACTTTAACATTCCTCATATAGAAATGTTTTTCTCCTCCTCAAATTTGAGTTTTACGAAATGATTATGTATTTTTGCGCTGCCAGTGGATTTATTCAATAAAACTGAGTATATTTGCAAATAAAATATCTGAAAAAGAGAAAAATGTATAAACTTTGCCTCAACTCGCGAGATGAATTGCTGATTATCGATTTGCAGAAAGTGGCCTATTTCCAGGCCAACGGCAATTACACTCATCTTAAATATATAGAAGGGGAAACACATCTTCTCACCATAGGACTTTCAAAAATTGAGGAATATATCCGTAAATCATGGCCTAAAGATGTGGCTTCTCCATATATCCGTCTCGGCAGGAGCCTGATAATCAATCAGTCGTTCCTCTCGGGTATAAGCGTTACTAAATTGAAAGTGACCCTCTCCGATCATGGTTCCAATATCTACGACCTTCCGGTGCCTAAACCCCTTATCAAACAATATAAGGAGAAGATCACGGAATATTATTTTAACCGAATGAAATAATCCGACATGAAAGAATATATAGTGGGCCGGGCTCCTTCCTCCGTAATCGCGGTCCCTGCCGATAAAAACGGAGTTAGCGGCGAACATGTAAGAATTTCCATTTCCGATTCAGGAAAATGGGAAGTGGAGGACCTCGGAAGTGCAAACGGAACATTCTTCAAGGACGAGAACGGAGTGTATCAGAGAGTGTATAAGAAAGTTATAGATGAAAACACTATGCTCCGTCTCGGACAGGAGGGACACAACAGTTTCATTTTCATGGCTCATCGCGTTGTAGCCCCCGACTCCTCCTATAATTACGAATTCAAGCAACTTCGCAAGATTCTTAAAAAGCAAATAGAAGAGGAGGATGCCTTGGAGACCCGCAACGCTCGCAACATGCAGATCGTCAAACTTGCCGCTCCCATCGCCCTCGTTTTCTGCGTAGTGGCCCAGTTCACAATCCCCGGCCTCAAGGATGATGCCAATCTGAACCTTTGGATTTCTCGTGGAGCAATGGCGATCGCTCCGGTGGTGATAGGAATGTTTTTCGGAATCGACACGCGCAAGGTGAAGGCATTGAAACAGAAACGACTCCGGATGCTCACATGCCCCAAATGCGGCTATCCGATTTCTGAAACCGATGTCCACCAGATGGCCTGCTCCAGATGCAAAGCAAAATAAATGATTAAATAAATACAGCATAACATAACATAACATAACATGAAAAGATTACTATTTTCTCTTCTTATCGTTCTCCTGGCTGTCGCTGGAGTGAATGCACGGACCTACGTGCTTATCGCCGGCGTTTCCCGGTATCAGAACGAAAATAACAACCTTGCCCAGACCACAGTTGATGCCAAGCGTTTCAAGGAGGTGATGGAGACACAGACCAAGGATATCACAATTCTTACAAGTAAATATGCCGGCCATGATAATGTGCTTGAAAAGCTAAGTGCTATCTGCCACCGTGCAGGAAAAGATGACAAGATTATATTCTATTTTTCAGGGCATGGTTTCCCCGGAGGAATAGCGGCCTACGACCGACCCATAGCATACGATGAAATCAACAATCTCCTTTCCCGCTCACCGGCTTCCAAGATATGCTTCATTGATGCCTGTCATGCCGGAACCATGGGGAGCTCAAGGGAGACCGCGCGCGAGGCAAATCTGAAGGCAATCGACAATCAGATGCTTTTCCTTGCTTGTCGTCCTGAAGAGGTTTCAAAAGAAGACCTATTTGTAGGTGCCGGATATTTTACACAAGCCCTTATAAAAGGAATGCGTGGAAAAGCTGATAAGGATGCCAATAAGCAGATCACAGCTCTCGAGCTCTTTAAGTATATTTATGCCGACGTGCTTAAGAGAAGCGGAAATAAACAACACCCTCAGCTCGTTGCTCCAAAGTCGATGTACGACACTGTCATTACCCGCTGGTGATAGTTTCGTCAATAAACCATAGGGTTTCACACAAAACCCGAAAAAAAGGTTGCATTATCTTTAATGCAACCTTATCTTTGTAAAAAATTAAAAAACTACTTTATTATGAGCACAACATCAATCAATCCCGTAGATAAGAAAAATAATAAGGAGAATAAAGGTAATGGCGCAGCTCAAGCCACAGCAGCTGTTGTTGGTGGAATAGGCGTGGGAGTGGCAGGAGCCATGGCCGCCAATAAGCTTTCGGAGGGGGAGGCAGTGGAAGCTGTTGAGGTGACCGAAACAGAAGAAATCCCTGCAGAAGAATCTCAGCAGACCGAACAGGCGCCCACCTCGCCCACCTCGCATACCTCGCCCACGTCGCCCACGTCGCCCACCTCGCATACCTCGCCCACCTCGCATACCTCGCATACCTCGCATACCTCGCATACTCAGCCCGCAGCGCCCACCGACACTACACCGGAGCAGCCTGTCGATCCTAATGAGGTTGCGGATGCCATTATCGCAGAAGAGATGATCGACCCCGACGACATCGACGCCGGACAAATCTTGGAGTTTGAAGAACTCGGCACAATCAATACTATCGAAGGAGAAGAGCTCACGGCTGCCGCATATACCGATGCACAGGGCAACCACTACACCATGGTTGATGTGGATCATGATAATGTGCTCGATGTTGTGCTCGATGAGAATGGCAATCCTATCGTAAATCCGGAAGGAGAATATATCACAAGTAATATTTCTCTCGATGATATTCAGGAAAACATGACCGAAGGCCATACTTATCTGGCTGCCAATGACCAGGAAATGGATCATCTCGACGATGTGGATCTCTCTTCCATGGCTCAAGACATGATCTCCTAATCTCATAATGCGTCTGCTATGGCTGAGAATAACATTAACATAATGATTTTCAAGTGCGCTAATCCCGAATGTGGGAAGCCCTTGAAATTAAACCGTCCGCCGAAGTCGGGAGTATATCCGGTCACTTGTCCTCATTGCGGCGTGAAAAAGAATTTCAAACTCAAAGGCTTGGATGCTTTCGCCACGCAGCAAGTTGCAGCCCCTGCTGCTTCATCGGCTGAAACTCCTCCTGCCCCCGAGATTAATAGACCAAACTTTGACGAGCCCCTCAATAATTCAGCAAAACCACCCATTCAGCTGAAGGATGATTTCATCGTTGACCAACTTTACTCTTTCCCTTGTCCTCATTGTGGACAAGAGGGATTAGGACTCCAGACCTCTAAGGCCGGACATAAAAGATTCCCTTGTCCCGTTTGCTTGGGTATTATTGAGGCTGATGTCCGTCCCAAAACGGAAGTGTTAGAGAATCCGGTCACCACCCAATTGTTGAAAGGTAAGTTAGTCCTTCTACGTCGTGGATGGCTAAATAAGAATTATCCCCTAACAGAGGGTTCTCACACGGTGGGCCGTTTCGATGAGTCGGAGATGTCGGATATATCTATAAAAGGTGACCCGGGCATGTCGCGTCGCTCCATTAGGATTGATGTCTCAAATAGGGATAAGACGGGCACAATCTTTAAACTCACCGTCTTGAAATCAACCAATCCTGTGTTGCTAAATGGTAAGCCCTTGGCAAAAGGGGAATCAGTCTCGTTGAATTTTGGCGACACAATCGTGTTGGGAAAAACTAAGTTCCGCTTCGATAAAGATCAATAATGGAGATTATTCTGAATCAACCATATTCCTTCCTTCAGCTTGGACGAAGGGGTAATCAGGAGGATGCCCGTTTTCCGGATATGGATGCTCCCCAGGATTGCCGACCGGTTTTCATTGTCTGCGACGGTGTTGGAGGGGAGGCTGCCGGGGAGGTGGCTTCCTCCACTGTGGCGCAGGCATTAGGGGAATATATGCAGCATATCGACTTGGCTCATAAATTCACCCATGCAGATTTCGCCAAGGCTCTCGACTATGCTTATTCATGGTTGGAGAGGAGGAGTAGGGAAGGTTCGCGCCGTATGGCCACAACCCTCACTTTCCTTTGCTTCGACAATTCGGGTGCTTTCTGTGCCCACATCGGCGACAGCAGAATATATCATATCCGGCCAGGTGTCGGCATAATGTATCAGAGTGAAGACCATTCTTTGGTCAACGCGCTGGTCCATTCCGGCAATCTCACTCCCGAGGAGGCTATAAATCATCCGCAAAGTAATGTTATAACGCGCTGTATGTGTCTCCCTGAAAATGGCGCTAAACGCTCGGCTGCCGATACAATCCTTATCCGTGATATTGAACCGGGTGATTATTTCTTTCTATGCAGCGACGGAGTGTTACATTCGGTAGAGGATTCTATTCTCTACGCCATTCTCTCCTCCGACCGTTCTGATTCTGAAAAGATTCGCGAAATTGCCGCGCGGAGTAAAACCAGCTCCGACAACAACACCGCGTGGCTCGTCGGCATAGCCGACGTAATCTATGAAGGCAATGAAAAAAGAGAAGCAGCCGAGGTTGTGGAAGAATCAGAAGCAGCCGTCGAAGAATACGACTCGACCCCCGAAGAAATGGAGGAGATACCAACCGGCTTAACCACTTCCCCATTAGATGAACTCCCCGAAATGGTAGAAGAAATCTCCCCCTCCCCCTCCTCCAAATCCCTCCTCTCCATCCTCAAAAACCTCTTCAAATAATCTCCTAATTCATGTGCAGATCGGCGGAGTGCATGTAAATATCGGCGGAGCCGATTACATTCCTCTTAACCTCGGGTTGGCGACCGCAGGGAGCCTACCCGAGGATTCTTAATCCTACACACCCTAACCAACCCACGGAGTGGGTTGCAATATATGAAGTTGTCTGCAACATAGCAATTTTATAATATATAATAAGCGTTAAGTTTGTTATAATCATACAATATAACTATATTTGCAAAAACGAAAGATTATGACTGATGAAATAATAATTAGAAATCCTTCGGAGAAAGTAAAAGACTTTTTTAATATAATGAAAAAGCGTAAGGAGACTTCTCTGAAAGAAATGTCAAAAAGAGATTCAGGTATTTTTACGATAGAAGTATAGACATTTTCATAAAATGGATCTGACATTTGATGTGATAAATAAAAAGGGGGATCATATAATGGTCTCTCTTTCAAGTTATGATAAAGAATTAATTGCTCCTTTTTTCCCAGAAAAGTATTCTCAAGAAATTATTGTTTACGATGTCTCTCTTTTTAGAAAGTCGGGTCAAGGGTATGTTGGTACAAAAATAATATTTGAGATAATCCATGTTCTTGCTGGCTTTTTAAAAGAAAACAGAAATAGTATACTCTCTTTTTATTGTGACCCTGTAAACGAGATTCAGGCAAATCATGCTGATCTTCTTCCCCAAGAATATAGAAGCCGGCTGTTCACGCGAATGTTTGAGAAATACACTCATAATCAGCAAGAGAAAGAATTTATAAATAAAGTGATAAAAATAGTGGATGGAGAAACCATCCAGCTTGCTCATTTTATTTGTCAAAAAGATAAAGAAGAAATCATAAATGGCATTGAAAAAGTTGTAATGGAATCAAAATGATCTTTTCATTCTCTTTTAAGTAGGTATTAACAGTTTTAAGTAGGCATTAACAGTTACAAGGTTATTAGCTCAATCACTCCTCTTTATAATAACGTAGCTCATTATCGATAACAACGCAGCTCATTATCGGTGCAATCAACCCCCTTACAGCGTCCCGACTTATCGGCGGAGCCGATTACATTCCTCTTAACCTCGGGTTTGCGACCGTAGCGAGCCTACCCGAGGATTCTTAATCCTCCACACCCTAACCAACCCACGGAGTGGGATGCATTAATATAGGCTCATCCTTCCTAAGTTTGAAAATGATGATTCAAGAAAGAGATGCTAAAGGTATATTTTGTTTTATTCTGTTTTTATGTTATCTTTGTGATTAGAATGTTCGAATTACATGGAAAATAGAGAATTTTGGGAATCAGTAAACAGTATAATTGAATCTGATTTTACTATTGAAGGTATTGATAAACTTGAAAGATATGCAGAGTTATTTAGCACAGGGAAATTTTTATTTAAACGATTTTCACCGCAAGAACAGTATGGCTGCACAACGGGAGGTTCAATTCATGTCATTGCATCCATTATCGCGGGAGCAGAAGCTCCAACAGATCCGCAAGATGAAAAGCTCTCAGATTTGAATTAAGAAATCCGAGAAATTGGACATATACAACTCCTTATATTTACCTAAGTGATCTTCATGATGAGAATTTAATAAAATCTCCGAATGGAAACGTGTGCGTTATAGATTGTGACATCCGTTTAAACACGCCTGATTTAAGACTGGGAGGCGTTAGGGAAAATACAAATATTATTATTGACACTGAGACCCTATAGTATTTATTTTAATCTTTGTATTTGATTAATATAATGTAAACTGCATCTCCGGTGTATCTATCGAGTCTCTTCTCATATCTTCAAGCTTATCTGTCGAGCTCTTATCGCATTGCCCGCACTTATCGGCAGAGCCGATTACATTCCTCTTAACCTCGGGTTGGCGACCGAAGGGAGCATACCCGAGGATTTTTGAACTTCACCCATCCAACCTAACCACGGAGTGGGTTGCATTACAAAGGGGGAAAGCATATTTTTGCCATTCCCCATATTTTTACTAACTTAGCAAATAAAAATTTATTCCCAACCCCATCTATATTATGAATCTCAAACGTTTTTTTCTCTTTTCTTTCATTTTCCTCACCATCTTTGCTCAGGCCGAAGAAATAAAAATAAAATCTTTCTCGGAAAAGTGGGAACCCATGACTGTAGGGATGCAACGAAAAGACAATAATGGAGAGATATGCCCTTTAATAAAAGTAGTTCTTCCCTCAGATCAGGCCGGATTTGAAGGCAATATTGTAGGGAATTGCGATTATAAAATTTCAGAATATTGGTGCTATCTCACTCCCGGAAGTAAATACCTGAAAGTAAAATACCCTGGCTACGAGCCTCTTATGGTTGACTTCGTCTCTTTAGCCGGGAAAGGGTTGGAATCGAAACATATCTATGAACTCATTTTGTCGGTTTCAACGACTTCATCATCAGATGCAATTCTTCCTAAAGATAATAAAATCAACGGCCATGAATATGTCGATTTAGGTCTTCCAAGCGGTTTGAAGTGGGCCACATGCAATGTCGGAGCTTCCTGCCCGGAAGAATATGGACAATACTTCGCTTGGGGAGAGACTGAGCAAAAAGCGGAATTCATGAATGCCAATTGCCTAACATTGGATCGCGAATTTGGAGATATAGGGGGCAATCCCAAATATGATGTCGCAAGAGCTAAATGGGGTGGAAGTTGGCGACTGCCCACTAAAGATGAATGGGAAGAATTATTAAACCAATGCACTTGGAGGTTTGTCACTATAGGCGATAATAATGGGTATAAGGTGAAAGGACCAAATGGTAAAGAGATTTTCCTTCCTGCAGCCCAAATGGTGAAGGGTAGCTACTTAATGGGGAGTAACCATGAATTGTACTATTGGAGCTCCACGCCGGATGAATTTACAAATGCTTACCAACTCTTTATCAGCGGAAATGATCGAAGAGTCTTGAGCGATCTTCGAAAACTTGGAGAAAGTGTCCGCCCCGTCTCTGAATGATAAACCTCCCATCCCCCAAATAACTCAAAATTTCCTCTCCTTCCCTCCATTTCTCCCTCTTTTATTTGGTTCTAACCAAGATTATTAATAACTTCGCAATAACTTCGCTGCGAACATCCGACTTGCATCGCTGCGAGGTTAAACCATAACATCGAAACTGACCCAAGATGAACCCTATAAACGCATTGCCCCTCGGAACTATCCTCCCAAGCGGGCAAGTAGAATATAAGATCGAAAAAGTGCTTGGCCAAGGCGGCTTCGGCATAACTTATCTTGTTACCGGCGAAATACTCGTCGGCAACGTGCCCACAGAAGCAAAATTCGCCATAAAAGAATATTTCCCCTCTGCCTTCGCTGTTAGAGATGGAAAGACTGTTAAACCACAACCTGACAAAACAGCCGAATATGAGCGTGGCAAAACCGACTTCATCTCGGAAGCTAAGAAACTCCATGCCTTAGGTGCGGAAAACGCCAACATCGTAAAGGTGAATGAGGTGTTCGAAGCTAACGGAACCGCCTATTACGTGATGCAATATATCAACGGCCAATCCCTCACATCCTACGTAAAAGCACGCAAAAAGCTCTCCTACAGCGAGGCCCTCGCAATTCTCGCTCCCATCATTGATGCCGTAGGTTTTCTTCACGCTTCAAGAATAAACCATCTCGACATCAAACCCGACAACATCATGCTCCACGACAGCATGAAAGGGATGGTGCCTGTTCTAATCGATTTCGGCCTCAGCGTCCATTTCAAAAAGAACGGCGAAAAAACTTCTCCCAAAGGAGTGCAAGGCGTAAGCGAAGGGTATTCTCCCATGGAGCAATATGCCGGAATCCGGGAATTTATACCCGCTGCCGACATATATTCCCTCATGGCAACCCTCCTCTTTGCCCTCACCGGCGAAACGCCTAAAAGCGCTTCGGAGATTAAGATGACAGAAATCAGGAACATGTTGGCCAAAATCGCTCCTGAAGATGCAATTGAAGGTATCTGCAAAGCGATGAATAAATCATACGAAGACCGCACAGATTCCATTCAGCTTCTAAAATCCGATTTAGGTTTGACACATGGTGGAACCATCACCAATGTGATCGATGTGGCCGACGAGAAAAGAAGGAAAAACCGGATGACTATATTCGGGATAATCGCTGCAGTGGTGGTTATCGCCTTGATTATTATTTTCGCTCTCCCTGGAAAGGATAAGAAGGCTAATCCCACACCAATTCCAACTCCGGATTCAACCTTAGTTTCAGATTCTCTTTCTTCCACATCGGAGGAATCATCAGAAACAGTAACAGAGGAGGTGAAGGTGACAGAAGAAGTCCGAAACCCCGAGCCTCAGGCAACCGAGCCTACAAAAAACCAAGATACAAAAACTTCATCGGCTGCTACCCCGACTTCCGCAGAAAACCGTAAACCCGAACCAACTCCAAAGCCTGAATCTCGACCTGAACCAAAAGCGGAGAAACCCGCAGCCGCTACTTCCGGTTCGCTATCATTAGGTTATGGCACATGGACTGGCGGCATAAAGAATGGTAAACCCGACGGGAAGGGTAAAATTGTGTTCCATTCATCACATCGTGTGGACCGAAGCACTTCTGTCGAAGCCAATGCAGGTGATTATTTTGTGGCCACTTACGATAATGGTTCCCTTATAAGCGGCAAATTATATGACAGTTCCGGAAATCTTTTAAAGACAATTATCCCATGAAAATGAAAAAATATATCTTACCTCTCTTCCTCATTCTTGCCGGCGTTTATGCCTTCGCTGCCTCCGATGAAAAGGAAACTGATGCTATTGATGAAGCAGCGGCTAAGGAAAAAGTGGAAGAAGCACTTGAAATGTCGGATGCTCAGCCCCTCAATGAGCCGGAAGTTATCGCCCCTCTTAACCTCTTCTCAGAGGAGATGAAGGAATCTTTAGACCGCGAAACACTCGATTTCATTGAAGAGGCTCTCGCCGCAAAGGTGGTGGGCGAAAAGAATGCCGACTTTGATAAAGTGAAACTCACTGCCGGCTCCATTGCCGACCTTACAAAGATAACCCCCCAGACACCTTGCACCATCAATAATCAAAATTCCAAGCAGATGACAATAGAATGGAATCTCGATGGAAAAAAGGTGACTGTTTCCGTTCCTCTCGGTTATGACACCCCAAAAACAGGTTCCCGCTCGGATATTGAAAATAGGCTGATTGCGATGTTAAAAGCAGGAGAATCCAAACGAAAAAGTTTCGGAAAGATTGACCCGGAGAAATTGGAGTCTTACGGCGACAGCCTCTATATCCTTCCGGGAAAATATTATCAAGATAAGAGCATCACTCGCAATGTATATTTCCTCAATGACTCCACTCTTGCTCCGGTTTGGAGCGTAGAATATCCGTTGGAGTCTGTTGCCGATATGTTCCTCCTCCCCTCCGCCAAATATGGCGATGTAAAGGTGAAGATGACCATTCTAAAACATGAATATGGTGAGCAGGAAACTGTAGAAGTCCCTCTTCAGCAGATGATGGCGGCCTTCGAGCAGGATGGCTGCGTGCCATATTGGGGCGTTGAAAAATTTGACAATGGGAAGCTGGAGGGAGCCCTCTTCCTTTACAATCAGCAGCAAGGGTATAACCATGTGCTGAAAGTGGATTGTTCTCCTGCCGACCTAATCAATGGGGGAGGGGAGATCACGGCTCGTGCATCGCTCTATATCCCTGTCAATAACGTGCGCAATCTCTATGCTCCATATAAAAAGAAAACTGAGAAAGAGAAAATTAAATATAACAAGAAATGATTTCGAAGAACCATATATTGTTTCTCCTTCTCTTATTCGCTTCAGCCTCATTAGCGTTCGGGCAATCCGTAGAGGAAATTGAGCAGCAGATGAACGAAATAAAGCTCAACGAGGATATGGTTTATGGCGAAGGATTCAAGGATAATAAGGATGATGCCCGGAGCTTGGCAATGTCCGACCTTCTTATGACAGTAAACCAGCTTCGGGAAGGTCAAGGGATGTCGCCGGTAGAAGAGTCGTCGTTAGCTCCGCTTGTGAAGGAGTTGTCTTATTCCAACGGCTCTCGCTTTGCGGTTTTGGTCTATATGCCCTTATCCAAAGCATATAATTCCCCAGTGCCTACTTCGCCCACCGTGCCTACCGTGCCCACCACGCCCACCGCTCCCACCGCTCCCACCACGCCTGCCGCCCAAGTAGATGAAGATATCATTGATGTCTTGTGTGGTCAAGACAATTGGGCGGAGATTAAAGGTTTCTTGGCTGATTATAAAAGATTGAAGAAAATCAAAGAAACCGGTGTGGCTCAATCGCCGGCGGCGGTGCCCGACGATGCGGTCTCAATCCTCGTCGATGAGATGTATGGGATATTGGCCATCCTTTCCCCAAAAAAATCTAATCCAAGAATAAATTATCGAACAAACAATAACGATTCTGAAACGAATTATTCTAATTGCAAAGTTATAGTATGGTACAGATAAATAGACTTCGCACCCTCATATTCTCCCTCTCCCTCCTTTTTGCCCTCTCCTCAATGGCCGTCAATTTCAGGTTTGATCCCAAATCGGTTGACGCAAGGGCTCCAAAGACTACTATGGAGAGGAATATCTCTGCTTTGCTCACAGAGATCGACCGGGCTGGACGTGCCGGAGCTAATCTAAATCTTGCCGGAATAAGTATGGAACCCAAGGCTAAAGAACGTCTAATGGCTCTTTGGGAGGATTCCAAGTTTGTTTGCGACCAACAGGAGAATATCAAGAAGTGTCTCAACGATTTTCAGGGTTATCAGGTGAGGGGAATTTTAATCACCATGAAACCCTCTGATTCCACTTATCCAGGCTCGCTTAATCGCGAACTCACTATATCTCTGAATAAAAGCGGAATAATTACCGGAGTCAAACCTGCTTGGGAGTCGCAGGAAGGAGTTGATATGATTTTGAAGAGCTCCAATGGTGTGGCTGATACGCGCCAGCGTCTGGAGATTCTAAAATGGGTGGAGGATTTCCGATGCTACTATAATGAGAAGAATCTGAATGCACTTGAGCAGATTTATAGTGATGATGCCCTAATCATTACGGGTAGTGTTACGACATCGCGTAAGAGGCAGGGTGATATGGGAGTTCATCTGTATTCGCATGTGAAATATGACGTGCAGAATAAGACGCAATACATGAATAAGCTTACCCGCATTTTCCATAACAACCGTAGGATAAATGTTCAGTTCGACCATATTAATGTGATGCGCCATGGCGCTCCCGGAAAGGAGCATATCTATGGTGTCACCCTGCATCAGAAATGGCAGACCAGCACCTACAGCGACGAGGGATGGCTCTTTCTTCTCTGGGATTTCGGCGATCCTGAGCATCCCCAGATTCATGTCCGCACATGGCAGCCCGAGCAAGTGGTCTCCTCCGACGGCGTCTTCTCCCTCGATGACTTCTTTATTCCGTAAAGCCTTACTTTATTGCGGCTTTCGACTCAATGTGCTTTGGAGAAGATTCTTACAAATGAACTCATTTAAACTTTTAATTCGGTAAAAAAGTTTAAATGAGTTCAATAATACTGAAAAATCAATGAAATTATATAAAAGCCTTTTCTTTATTTTTATTTTCCTTCCCATTGTTGCGACCCACGCTCAGGAATATGCCGTGAAGAGTTTTGAAATCGTTCCCGACGATCTTTCGGCAAGAACTAATGGGAGGGTGGATGGTAACGGAAAGAAATGCGCTATTGTGAAAATCAATGTTCCCGACAGAATCACACAAGTGCAAGGCTCTGTTGTAGGAGATATTGTGGATAAGGGGATGCAGAAATGGGTTTATCTTACTCCCGACACTAAGAAAATGGAGGTATTTTTTCAGAATCATCTCCCCTTAATGATAACTTTCCGCGACTTCAATTATCCCACAGTATCCACGGAGATGGTTTATAGCCTTACCTTGGTCGAACCCCAGTCGGCCGAGCGCAATTCCTCGCCACAGTCTTCTTCAATCTCTTCCTCGGCTCCCTCCGTTTCCGTTCCTTCATCAGGAATGGAAAACTCAACAATCTCCGGAATGGTATCAGATGCCAAACGCAAAGAACCTCTTCTCGCGGTCTCAGTTATCAATGAAACGCCAAATCGGGGTGTGTCCACCGACCTTGACGGATGCTACACTCTAACCAATGTCAAAAAGGGGGATATAATCCAATTCAGTTACCTTGGATATAAGCAAATAGAAATAAGAATTTTGGAGAAAGTTCCACCAGTGCTCAACGTGAGTATGAAAGAGGGTAAGGGAAACGAGTATCGCGAACTTTTCTATGATCCCGACGACACTTCCAAATATTATGATCTGAAAGGCAAAGAACTGCCGGCGCGTCCAACTGCTAAAGGAATCTATCTTAGAGTAAAAGATGGTCATCCCGAACGCTTGGAAATTAAGTAACGTATTTATTGTATGACACAAAACCCTAAAAAATATCTTCTGCGCCAGCTTTTCTGGGAATGCACGCTTAAATGCAACATGAGCTGCCTTCATTGCGGCAGCGACTGCAAGAAAACCGACGACTGAAACATGCCAAAATGTGATTTCACACAATAAACCCATGGTTTCGTCCAAGATGTGGCAAAAAGTTTGCTTTTATTGATTTATAGATGTAACTTCGCAGTAGAAACAACTAATACATGATAACTATGGATACAGTAAGATTAAACATAACTCCCGATAACGGAAAAGAGGATAAGAAGAACGAAAAGAAGTCGAATGGCAAGATTGTTGCCGGTAAAGCCGCAATGTTTGCCGGGGCTGCCGCTGCCGGAGGTGCCACTGTCTATGGGGCCGAAGCTTTGGCTGCCCAGAACGACGAGAATGTGGAGGAGGTGATCGCTGCAGAAGAGGTGCAAAACCCAGATGGTGAAACAACTGAGGCGCAGGAAGTGGGTCATGCAGAGGAACCACAAGAATTCAACCCCAATGATATCCGTATCGAGGAGGTGCAGGAAGCAATTATTGAGCCGGCTCATAACGAACCCGCAACCGAAGAACCACTCGCTTACAATCCCGAACCTATCACTCATGAAAACATCGTCAACGGTGAGCCTGCAGCCCATGAACCATTGGTGACCGAGGTTGAGCCCGATCCCTTTGATCCGGAGGTCATAATCGACCCTGTGGACCCATCTGAGCCAATCGTGGTTGACATCACGGAAATTGACAATGGCATATATGACGGTCCCGGCGGTTGGAATGTAGATCCTGATCCAACCGACTATCTCTCCGATACCGATGACATTGATTTAGGTTCTGATCTTATCAGCTAATTGAAACTATGAAAAAGATTTCTAAAGCTATAGGTTTGGCAGCCATTTGTGTTTTGCTGCCTTCCTATCTCTTGGCTAAGACTCCTGCCAAAAAGAAACCATCACCTGCCACACAGACAACCGCTACGCAGACTTTGCAGCAGGCCACTGACAGTATTAAGAATGTGTTAGCCCTTGCAGAAAAAGGAGATGCCGTTGCTCAGAATGAAGTGGGCGGATGGTATTATCGCGGTCGCCACGTAAATCAGAATTACCAAAAGGCCCTCGAATGGTGGAGCAAATCGGCTAAGCAGGGCAATGCAGAGGCTATCGGAAACATGGCGCTCTGCTATCAGACAGGCAATGGAATTGAGGCCGATTCGGTAAAAGCTTCTCAGCTATATCTAACCTCTATCAAGAAGGGGAACACGGCGCTGCTCTCTCGCTTGAATGAGGAGGCAAAAGGAGGGAATGTCTTCTGCAATATGCTCCTGGCTTCTTGCTATAAAAACGGCACAGGCGTGAAAAGAGACCCTGAAAAGGCTCTCCCTTATCTCGAAAATGCTGCTAAGAAAAATTGTGTGGAGGCTCAGCGCGACCTCGGACTCGCATACCTCAATGCCAAGAAACCGGCGGAGGCTGCCAAATGGTTTAAAATGGGAACCGATAACGGCGAGCTGACTTCCACTTTCTATTACGGCAAGATGCTCATTGAGGGCAATGGAGTGAAGCCCGATAAGAAGGCGGGTTCCAATTATATGTTGAAGGCTGCCGAGGCCGGTTTTCCGCAAGCAATGGTCTATATCGGTAATGGGTACATGACTGGCGACGGTCTTACAAAAAATCCTGACCAGGCCGTGAAATGGTATCGTTTGGCTGCCGGCAAAGGTGCCCATAATGCGCAATGGGAACTTGCCCGATGCTACCGCGAGGGGGTCGGAACTCCCGTAGATTATGAAAGGGCCCTATATTGGTATGCTGAGGCGGCTGCAAAAGGTCATGAACGTGGTTTCAAGAACCTTGTCAACGATACTATTCCCGATTCCCCCTTTGTGGATTATCTTAAGGGAATGAAGGCCTATTCCGCCGGTAAATATGAAGATGCCCTTAAAGAGTTTAAGATTGTGGATAAGGCAAAAATCAACGATGCCAAAATTATGGAAGCCCTGATTTATGCCAATAAAGAGAATCCAAAGCAGGATGTAAAGAAAGCTATCAAGATTCTGAAAGAGCTTACCAAGACGGATGTGCGCGCCGATTATTACCTCGGCATGCTTTATGAGCAGGGCAAAGGAGTGGAAAAGGATATGCCTTTGGCGGTGAAATATATCACCAAGGCTGCCGATTCCGGTTATGGAGCTGCTGAATGTGTTTTAGCGGATATGTATTATGAAGGACGCGGTGTCGATCAGGATTATGCAAAAGCTGTGGCGCTTTACGCTAAGGCATACGCCGATGGCGAATTGACCGAAAACGCTGCCAAACGTTACGCTCTCTGCTATCAGGATGGTAAGGGCGGCTTGGAAGTTGATAAAAAGAAAGCTGAGGAGATTCTAAAATCGATCCATAAAAGTCCTGTCGCTAATCTCTTGAAAAATATCTGATCAGTTAGCGCGAAGGCCAGGGAGCGATTGCATTTTTTCATAAAGCGTTATGAGAAATCTCTTACTCTACATACTAAGCCTCCTTCCGACACTTTCATTTGCTCAATCTTTCGGCGTGGGCGAGCAGGAAGTGTTGAAGGAGGCTTTAGACTATTACAACCAAGAGGATTATAAAACCGCCTACGACCTCTTCCTTTCGATAAGTGACAACGACAAAGCTCAGTTCTGCCTCGGTGTCATGTATGAGAATGGGGAAGGGGTGGCGATGAATCCCAAAGAGGCTCTCCGTTGGTATCGTCGAAGTGCGGAGCAGGGAAATTCTTTCGCTCAGTGCAATTTGGGCTATATGTATGCAAGCGGCAATCAAGTGAAGCGCGACGAACGGCAGGCTTTTCAATGGTTCAAGCTCAGCGCAATGCAGGGCAACGCCAGTGCCCAGAATAATTTGGGAGCCATGTATGAGGAAGGGCTCGGCGTGCCTGTCGATTTTTATGAGGCTGTGCGGTGGTGGAAAGCAAGTGCGGAGCAGGGAAATGCCGATGCTCAATGTTCATTAGGGAATATGTATTACACTGGAAAAGGGGTGACGCGAAACATGTCGGAGGCCGTGAAATGGTGGCAGAAGAGTGCCGACCAAGGGAATTATGAAGCTATTCTAACCCTAAAGGCGTTAGGGAAAATGTAAGGGATGGCAGTTTGACCGACTCAACCTTTAGCTGACTTATAGCGTTAGAGTTATAGGAGCCTCCATTAGCGAGGCATTTATTCTTGCGCTATAAGCTATAATACTATGGAAATCATCAATTGGTTAGTTCAGGCGCTGCGTGATAACGCCGCGATTGCTATTTTCCTTACCTTAGGACTCGGGTTCTGGATAGGACATTTCAAGTATAAGTCATTCTCTCTCGGCACTGTCACATCCGTGCTCCTTGTCGGTGTGTTGATGGGACAGCTCGATATCAATGTGTCGGGCCCTCTGAAGCAAGTATCTTTCTTGCTCTTCCTTTTTGCCATAGGTTATAGTGTCGGGCCTCAGTTCTTCGCTTCTCTAAAAGGGTCGGGACTTAAACAGGTCATTTTTGCCGTCGTGATGTGTGTCATTGTTTTGGCCACAACTATCGGAGTTGCTAAAATATTCCATTACAATGCCGGCGAGGCAGCCGGATTATTCGCCGGGGCTCAGACGGTGTCGGCTGTGATTGGAGTGGCCGACGATACTATCCAAACTCTTAATGTCTCCGCAGCTGATAAAACTGATTGGATTAATATTGTCCCTGTGGCTTACGCAGTAACATATATATTCGGCACAATCGGCTCGGCGTGGATATTGGGTAGTCTTGGCCCAATGATGTTAGGCGGCTTGAAGAAGGTGCGTCAGCAAACTGAGGATCTCGAACGAAGCATGAATCAGAATCCGGCCGATTCCGATCCCGCATATATCAATGCGTGGCGTCCGGTAGTTTATCGAGCTTATCGTGCGGAGGGGGATTATTTCAATCAGGAGCGTTCGGTGGCTGAGATTGAAAAGTATATGACATCTGAAAATCGTCGCCTTTTTGTGGAGCGCGTGCGTTCCGGAAAGGATATGGTGACAGCTCCCGCTCCAGATTATATGATTAAAAAAGGCGACGAGGTGGTGCTCTCCGGACGTCGTGAATTTATCATTGAAGATGAATCCTGGATAGGAAGCGAGATTTCCGACCCGGCTCTCCTCTCTTTCCCTGTGGAGGAGATTCCTGTGATGGTGGCTTCAAAGAATGTGATAGGCACTACTGTGGCCGATTTCCGAACCTCTAAAAACACTCACGGGGTGATTATTGGAAGCATAAAACGTGGGGGTGTGGCCATTCCGGTTCTTGCAGATACACGACTTGAAAGAGGGGATGTTCTCACTATCAGCGGACCAACTGCCGATGTCAACGCCACTGCCGCATATATCGGTTATGCAGACAAACCGACCACCGCTTCCGATATGGTTTTTATCGGATTGGGTGTGGCTATCGGTGCTTTAATCGGAGCAATTACAATTCATCTTGGTGGAATCCCTCTGAGCCTTTCCACAAGCGGCGGAGCTTTGATTGCCGGCTTGGTGATGGGATGGTTACGCTCTAAACATCCAACCTTCGGAAGAATACCCGATTCGGCTGTTTGGATTTTCAATAATGTGGGATTGAACATTTTCATTGCTGTTATCGGTATTTCTGCCGGTCCCACATTTATTTCGGGGTTGCAACAAGTAGGATGGCAGTTGCTTCTGGCTGGTGCTATCGCAACCACTATTCCTCTTATCCTTGGAATTATTATAGGTGATAAGATTTTCAAATTTCATCCCGCCATTAATTTAGGTTGTGTGGCCGGTAGCCGCGTCACAACCGCCGCATTGGGTGCTATCCAGGATTCTCTCCAATCCACAGTTCCGGCAATGGGTTATACCATCACTTATGCCATCGGCAACACCCTCCTAATCCTCTGCGGTCTCGTTATGGTTTTCGTTTGCTAATAAGAAATTAAATATAAATATTATGAATCCCACACTTAGAAAGAAAGAACGCGAACTCTCAAAGATGAGTCCGTTTGAAATAAAAAATGAGCTTATAAATCTGGCAAAGAAGGATGCTCGAAAAGCTACGGGGCAGTTCCTTAATGCCGGCCGTGGTAATCCCGATTGGATTGCCACAATTCCCCGTCAGGCATTCTTCCTTTTGGGTCAATGGGCTCTCGAAGAATGTAGCCGAACTTTCACTGCCGAGCCCGGCATTGCCGGAATGCCTCAGAGTGAAGGCGCGATGGAGCGGCTCAAACATTTCCTGATGGTCAATTCCACTCAGCCCGGCGCTATGATGCTTCATGACGCCATTGGCTATTGTATCGACACCCTTAACATTGATGCCGATTCTTTGGCCTATGAATGGGCAGAAGGTATAATCGGCGATGAATACCCCACACCCGTCCGAATGCTCGAACATTCAGAAGAGATTATTAAGGCTTATTTAGCTAAGGAGATGGGCGACAATGCTCCCGGTTTCGGCCGTGAATATGACCTCTTCGCCACTGAGGGCGGAACTGCTGCCATGTGTTATATCTTCGATTCGCTGCAGGTGAATCATCTCGTAAATCATCATGACAAAATTGCCTTGATGACTCCGATCTTCACCCCTTATCTTGAAATCCCCGGTCTCGACCGCTATGAATTTGATGTGGTCAATATCGAGGCTTCTGAGATGGATGAGGATGGCTTGCACGTTTGGCAATATCCTGATTCCGAGTTGGATAAACTTCGCGACCCCTCTGTGAAGCTCCTCTGCCTGGTCAATCCCTCTAACCCACCATCCTATAAGCTTTCAAAGAGATGTTTGGATCGAATCGTGGAGATTGTGAAGAATGATAATCCCAACCTGATGATTGTCACCGACGATGTGTATGGCACATTCGCCAATGATTTCCGTTCGCTCATGTATGAACTCCCGGCCAATACACTCTGTGTGTATTCTTTCTCGAAATATTTCGGCGCAACGGGTTGGAGGTTGGCAGTCGTGGCTTTGGCAAAGGATAATATCTACAATCGTCTCCTTGCCGAACTTCCGGAAATTCAACAAAAAGACCTCTTCCACCGTTATCGTTCAATCACCCCCGAACCTGAGGCTATCTCTTTCATCGACCGTATGGTGGCTGATTCCCGATCTGTGGCTTTGAACCATACAGCCGGGCTTTCCACTCCCCAGCAGATTCAGATGGTGATGTTTGCCCTCTTCTGCCTTATTGATAAAGAAGATGCCTACAAGAAAGAGATGCAGAGGATGATTCATGAGCGCCTTGATGCTCTGTGGGATTCTGCTGGTTTCACTCTTGTTGAAGATAAAGATAGGGTAGGCTACTATTCCGAAATTGACATAATGGTATGGGGTAAGAAATTCTACGGCGAAGAATTCTGCCAATGGCTTGAAGAGAATCACGAACCATTGGATATCGTGCTCCGTTTAGCTAAAGAAACGGCTGTCGTGCTTCTCAACGGCAGTGGGTTTGCCGGTCCCGACTGGAGTGTGCGTGCATCTTTAGCAAACCTCACCAAAGAAGATTACGTGGAAATAGGCAAAGCTCTCCACCAGATCCTCGACGCCTACCACCAAGAATTCCTCGACTCCAAGAAATCCGAGTAATAACCCTATTCAACCCATGGAGTGGGTTGCATCCCCATTACCATAAGATGGGGGTATCCGTCGCTTTCTTCCAAAAATCCCCTGTCTCCAAGATTGTTTTCTTATCAGGGAGGCATAATCGATAGGATAAAATAAATAAAAGGGAGATGAGTGAAAATCAAAAAATAGTATCAAAATTTAACTATTTCTTGCACAATTAAAAGAAATGGTATAAATTTGCAGAACATACCGCTGCGCAGAAAGCCCAGAATGGGTTGAGTGGCGGGTTTTACATAATTAGAGAAAGCGTTTATCTGCGCTTATTCTTGACTGCTTGAAATTCTCGCAAAATTTCTATCGATAGTCAAGGATTGAGCAACGGTAGATGCCCGTGGTATGTAATGTTTATGTCGGTGTAGGGACGCGATTTTTCGCGTCCACATTGACATTCGGTATATTACATGTACAAGCGTGGGCTTCTGCGGTTGCCATCCGACTATCGATGGGCAGTGCGAGAAGCCTCAAGCAGTAGGATGGCAACAGTAAAGACTCCTACGCTTTTTTTATTTTATTTAATGCCTTGTTTAGGGAGTCGATGGGCAATTGAACTTGCAATGAAGACTAACCTTTTACTTATTCTCGCCTCCCTCTTTCTTGCCGTATTGTGCGGCTGTAAAACTTACAATGACCCAATCTTTTATCATTCCGTTGAACCTAAAGTTATCTCTGAAGAAGCCGGTCAAGTTTATGTGATGAAGGTGCAAGGCAGAGGAGCATCTCGTGAGGATGCTGTCAATAATGCCCTTCTACAGGCTGTGAAAGATGTCATTTTCAAGGATATCCATGTGGCGTATGGAGATCATAAATCTCTTTTGAGACTCATTAATAATCCTTCCGAGGAGGCTAATCATTCTGATTTCTTCAGCCAATTCTTTTCTCCTACAGGTGCTTATCTAAAATTCATCACCCCGATAGATAAAAATCGTGAATTCCATTCCAATGGTTCCTCCCACACGGTCTTAATGGACGTAAGAGTGAATAGGGAGGCTTTAAAATCATATCTTCACGAAATGAACATCATGTAGAAATACTCTTTAACCTATTATACTTATGTTGAAACAATTATTTACTATTGGCTTGATCTGCACAATGCCCTTGTGCAGCCTCGCTCAAGAGAGCGATCCGGCTCAAACCCTAACACCCAAAGTTACCACCCATGATGTGATGTCCTATAATCGTAACAGCATCACAGTAATTCCTGTTACGGGGATGACACAATATGATGGTATTGTGTTGGATTGGGCTAATGGCCAGGATTTTGAGGGGAAATTTGATTACAACCACATCCAGGTTCCGCGTATTGGTAGTGTTTCTAAAAACGCACTCGATTCCATCGGGCAAGTCCTCCTTAATCACAGCGTGCCCAAAAGAGTGGCTGATTATTGGATCCAGTACGATGGCAAATTGTTCAAAACAGATGTGTTGGAGAAACGTTCCGTGTATAACGCAACTGATGCCGATGTCCTTCTTGATAAAGCTGCAAAGGTGGCAACCCTGCAAACTCATGGACGTGAATTGATGAAGAATTCTTTCTTGCTCGTAGCCGGACCTACTGTTGTCACTACTCGAACCGGTAAAGACGGAAAGGTTTCCTATGATGCGAAGTCAACCGGTTTCGTGTATCATGTGGATTTGAACGACGAGGTGATTGAAAATATTTGGCAAAACTGGCTCGACGAAGAATCTACTCCTCAGCAAAAACAGAACTACGATGATTTGGTAATCGGGCTGGAGTCAACAGCTGTGGTCTCCGGTGTGAGTGGTACAGGCGAGACACCGAAAGAAGCTATTCATGAATCCCTTACATCCCTTTTTGAAAAGCTCGAAAAGAAGGTAGATAAATGGCAGGTAGTCACTTCCGTCTATCAGCTTCATCCCATTGGAGCTAAGATTGGAACAAAGGAGCGTCTGAAGAATTCGGATCGATATACTATCTTCCGTGTCGTGGAAGATAAAGATGGCGATCTGAAGTATAAAAAGGTTGGATATGCCCGTGCTACCGACGTTGTTGACAACAAACAAGATGCCGACGGCAACTCTCCTTGCTCTCACTTCTATCAAATTAGCGGTCGTAGAAACGCAAAGGAGGGTATGTTCTTAAAACAGAATAGAGATTCAAGATTCTCTGTGAGCGTTTCTGGAAACTTATTGGATAGCTATGCACCTTGTAATTTCGATGTAGAGTATCTCACCCATACAAGCCAAACTCTGGGTATGATGCAGTATGGTGGCCTTTCTATCGGTTTTGATGCTGGTGATGACGCTTATGGCGAAAAGGCTACCTGGATTCCTGTAGGGTTGCACTATGGTATCGGTCTCCATTTCACCAGATGGTTTGAATTCCAGCCTAATATTGGCTTCGGTGCTGATATTTATTCTTCTAATGAGGATCTTGGTGACTCTAACGATGAAGCTACTTTCATGAAAAAGATAAGCTATTTCGTGCATGGTGGCATCAAGTTTGGATTCCAAGTGTATTATCCTGTCCAGTTATTTGTCAGAGCTGATTATTCTGCCAAATTTGGTGACGGTGAATTCTATGTGCCCTCTGAAAAGAAGAGATTTGGATTTAGCTTGGGTGCTGGTATCAGAATTAGCTTCTAACTTTTAGTGTTTCACTCGTTTTACTATACATTTTTTTCTCCTTACATGCGGAACTTCTCCACATGTAAGGAGAGAAATTTAACTATCAAACTCATGAAGAAATTTTTATTTTTAATTGCATTGGCCATTATTTCATTCAACTGCTCCATTCCTTTGAATGCAAAGAAAAATGTGGACAAACAAAAGTTTATGCATGAATGGGCCAATTATGAAGCTGCTACAAATGCGGTTGGGCAAAATGGCACTAAATCCCTAAAAGTATGGGGATATGGAAAGAAAATCGATAAGGCTATTGAACAGGCAAAGAAAAATGCTGTTCACGCGTGTCTCTTCAAAGGTGTGCCGGGAACCGGACGCGCAATGGCAACTCCTGCTATTTTTGCCAACCAAGGTAATATTCAGGCTTTAAATGAAAATTTTGAATATTTCTACGACTTCTTTGAGGAAAATGGTGATTATCTCAACTATGTGAATATCACTTCTGATGGCTATCCGGCAGGCCAAGACCGTCGCGAAGTAAAGGGTGGCTATAAAGTGGCTATTAATGTGCAGGTGATGTATGATGCCTTAAAAGAGCGTATGAAGAATGATGGCATTCTCAAGTCGGCTGCTGATCGATTCACTTATTAATCGCCATTGTAAGTTACTCTCTTATTCTTTAATCCTTAAACCGTTTAGCTATGAAGAAAACTCTAATTTTCTCTTTTATAGTTTTATGCTTTGCTCTCGGAGGGTGGGCACAGGCTAAAAAGCCTAAATTGATGATTGTGCCTGCCACCACTTGGTGTAATCAAAATGGATTTGTCTCATCTTATTATAACGAAATCGAGGGTTCAACTCAGAAGATTCCTGACTATCAGAAAGCTTTTGATGAAAATGAATATATTTCTATGGTTATTGGGGCCATGCAAGATTTTATGACTAATAACGGATATGAAGTGATCGATCTGAAGTCTCAACTTGCTAAACTCAAAAATAGAGCTGCCAGAGATAATGTCACTACCGCTGGGGGTGGTTTACGCCAATCGCCTATTGATGAACTAAATAAAACTGCTAAAGCGGATATAAATGTCGAAGTCCATTACTCTATCAAAAAGGATGGACCCTACAAGTATATCGAATTTAACGTGAGTGCGGTCGATCCCTACTGCTCTAAACCAGTTTCCACTGGTAATATGGGTCGTGGCTCTTCTCAGAGTTCAACCGAGGTTGTGAATCAGCTTGATGAAGCTGTCTTAAGTTTTAAGGATAAGTTCTGTTCTGATATGGACAGGTATTACAACAACCTTTGGAATAACGGGCGCCAGATTGTGCTTCGTTGCACCCTCGCTGAAAATGCCGGTATCGACTATGAAACAGAATACGATGGAGAAGAGCTCAGCACTTTAATCGAGGATTGGGTGTCGGAACATGCCATGAAGGGTAACTACACTCTTGAAGATAAGACTGAGAATGAAGTGCTTTTCGACGATGTGAGAATTCCAATGCTTTATACTGATTCTAAAACCGGTAAAACGCGTGGTAACACAGCTGATTCTTTTGCAAGAGATCTTCGAAAGTATCTGGAGTCAACTACCGGAGTAAGATGTAAAACTGATGTTATAGGTTTAGGCGAGGTAAACATAATTTTAGGAGGAAAATCATGAAAAAGAATCTAATCTTACTGGTCGTTTCCATCCTTTGCTCTATTTATAGTTATGGACAAGCAAGCGATCTGAATGGGATAGCTGTATCTCCCTATGTTTCGCCCGACTGTGGTGTTCCACAATCCGCTGAAACCGTATTGGAAACAAAACTTAGAAATCTGATTGGTGCAGCGCAAATGATTGCTGACCCTAATCAACGTTTTATTCTTACGGCCCATGTCGTCCCACTCACTGAGGATGTAACTCCTACAACTCCGGCTAAGTATGTTTACACCTTAAATATAAACCTTTACTTTGGCGATGGAATTAATGGCAAACTATTCTCTTCTTATAGTCTGGAGTCAAAAGGGGTGGGTAATTCTAAAGCAAAGGCTTATCTGGCTGCACTCAAAGCAGTGAATCCCAATGATCCCGAACTTAAGGCAATGTTGAAGGAGGCGCAGCTTAAGGTTGTGGAATATTATATCTCTCAGGGTCCTTCTATAATTAAACAAGCTCAAGCAGCGGCAAAGAGTCAGAACTATGAGGAGGCTTTCTTTTTGCTTGATCAGATCCCTTCAGCTTGCCCTGACCTTTATGCTCAAGCAAACGATATTAAAATGCAAGTCTATCATAGCATGATCTCTGAAGATGGGACTCGTGATTTGGCTGAGGCTACCGCAATTTGGAATGCTGCCCAAGATAGGGAAGCTGCGGATAGGGCTGGTGCAATTTTAGCTCGTATTAATCCTCAAAGTCCTGCCTTTAAAGAGGCGCAGGCTTTACACAGTAAAATTGCTGCCAGAGTGAAGGCTATCGATGACAGAGAATGGAATCTTATCCTTCAAAAAGAAAAGGATGAAACAGCTGTTAAAAAAGCTCAACTTCAGGCCACTAAGGAAATTGCTTTGGCACGCGCCAAGAACCAGCCCAAAACTATTTATAGAATTAACTGGTGGTAATTCATATTTAGTGACGACTTAAACAATATAAACTTTAATTCAAAAATGAAATGAAAAAACTATTGTATTTTTTAGTTGCTCTTTGCTCCCTTTTCATGGTGCAGAGCGTTCTCGTTAGTTGTGAAAAAGATGATGATGATTATTATGCCGGAGAGTCGGAAGCTGACTATAAGCCCGCTGAATACACCATCTCCGCAACGTGGGATTTAAGCAACGTGACCGGAATCACCGAGAGTGAAAGAAAGGCTTTAGAAGCCGAACTTAACAAATTTTCGTCCACTGCAGTGTTTAACTCGCGTGTGGAGGCCGTTGCCGCTTTCGACAATGTAGTAGAGGAGTTTAAAACTAACTCAGATTATAAGATTCCTGGAGCAAAAGCCAAGTTTTATCTTAAGAGAGGTTCGGCAACTATAAAGACTGCTACAATTACCTGGTAATTAATTGTAGGTGTCGGTTTTCTATAACTATTCATGCGTAATCTGAGATTTATTCTTAAGGTTAGCAACTGAGTTTAGTTAGACCATAAAAACGGTGAATGAGAAATTCTAAAATAGAATCTTTTCATTCACCATTTTTTATGAACAGACTTGCCAATCCCAAGAATAAATAATAATTTAGCAGCCTCTCTTTCCTTTAACTTCTAAAATTCAATTTCAAATGAAACTTCACAAGCTACTCTCTATTGTCTTCCTGACATTGCTCTTTTCATCTTCCCTTCATGCAGAACTTGAAGTGTTTTCCTTCCCCATGACCCAAATGTCGGTCATTAAAGGCTCCCAATATTATCCCGCAATGGACAAAGAATCCGTGATTGAAGTCAATGTGGCCGACAGAGGAAAATTATATGTAATTGGGGAGGGCAAATACAAATTATTGGAGGTTAATGGGGGTTCCTGGCGTATGAATACATCCGGAGCCTTAGCATTAGATGGCAACCACGAGGAGGGGGTCGTCATAAATCAGCCCACGGGTGTTATCTCTATCAAGGTGGACGATTCTGTAATAATGTTCAAAGTCCCTAAATCTACCACCAATTTTAACAACACATACAATAGATTGCTCGCCTATCTCAAGCAGATTGGCAAGTTTAAAGGAGCGCAGGGCACTCAGGCCTCCTCCAGCGCGCAAACATCCTCACAAGCTGCTTCTAATGGTCCGACAAATCCACCGGCTTCATTAAAGGGCGTGAATTTGGATTTAGCAAAAATGTGTATTTCTCCATTCGGAATTAAACCTGTAAATAACAAGAAATATAGTATAAATGACATCAATGCCGCAGCTAAATCTGTATGGGGATGGGATTTACAACTGGATTACAAAAGTAAAACTGCCGGCTACAAATGGCCTTCCTTAAATGGAATGGTATTTTTGGGCAATCCCATATATCGCATTTATGCCTCCGATTATAATGGGGGAATATTTTTAAGTGATTTCAGTTGCGAATTAATAGTGCCAGACAGTTACGGTGCAATAAGAAAGGTGAACAAAGACATCACGTCTTATTTTAAATCGCGAGGTTGGACTCAAGCCATGGCAGACAATCCTGACCGTCTAATATTTTACAAGAACAATGTAATAGTGGAATGTTACAACATGCCATCCGACATGTTTAAAGGAAAAGTGGAATACACCATTAACGCGCAATCATTTCCAAACGAGGCAGTAGTCAGGGAGCGGATTCAAAACGGCCTCGGATAAGCCTTACAAAGTCTTACAATATGACTCTGAGTTAAAATGTATTCCAAAAAAAATTCTATGAAAATAAAATGGAATAAAATGGATTTGTCTCAGTAAAATGGAATTGTTATTTTTGTAAGTATAAAAAAACAACATGAATAAATTAATATCAACTTTTCTTTCTTTTTTATTCTTTTTTACCTTGATTTCTTGTGACAGTCAGGCTCCTGAATCCAAGTTGTATCTAATGGGACAATCAAGACAAGAGATTGAGATGAACGGAAAATTACCGATATGGGTTAAATTTAATGGAAAATCGGTTAATATCTTTACCATCAACATTAAAGATGGCGAGATAAGTGTCGGGTCGGATTGGAATCAGGTCTCTGAGTATCCTCAAATTGCATATATTAAAGAGGTAACTTCTGTTGATAAAATAGATTTGTCGGAATATGCATCAAAGCAGTTGGAATACCGTTCCTCTACGCCAATCACAGAAAATGGGGCCTACTCTGTTAAAATGAAAGGAGTGGATCCCATTAGACAGACAGCAGTTAACTGGGTATTTTATTTTCACATAACACCAACAGGAGAAACCACTTGCTATGTTTCATATAAAGGATTATGTTCAAATTCAACATCCTCTTTGGTAACTGGAAACCAGGTAGGTGATGGAGACAATCAAGGTAATGACACACCTGGTGGAAATAATCCCGGTGGGAATGACAGTCCAGATGATGACACCCCAAAGGGAGATACTCCCGGGGATGGCACATCAGGAGGAGAAATCCAAGGAGGGGATAATCCTGGTGGAAATGTTGGATTTGACGATGAATATACCGGAGGAATAGATAATGAGAAAAGACAATACTTCAAATTAGTGGGAGAGGGAGAATGCGAAATAAAACGAGGAGAGGAAGGTAGAGTGGTTATCGACGGCAACAGTTATCTTTTTAGTTTTATAAACGACGATCCTTGGGGGATTAAAGTGTCTGCTGTTCATGCCTTTGGTGGCGATGCTGAAATTGTATATATTGGCCAAGTTAAATCTATAGAAGATATACCCTATGAGAATTTTGATTCAAAGTCATTAACTTATCATGAGTCGGTAAATTTTAAAGAAAATGGAGGCTATATAGTAAAGGTAAAAGAATTAAAAAATATCTATATAGGGGAGGAGACCTGTATCACAGCAGCTTGGGTACATAAAATTTATAAGGATAAAATAAGAATTACTTATAAAGTGTATAAGGAGGATTATTAAGGCCGCAACCCCCAGATTTAAAAATAATGAATAGCCACCTAAGAAATATAACTTTTATTATAGCTAACTCTCAGCGAAGGTAATCCCATCATCCCATCTATCGGCAGAGCGAATATCATCCTCACACCTATCGGCAGAGCGAATATCATCCTCACACCTATCGGCAGAGCCAATATCATCTTCACACCTATCGGCGGAGCCGATTACATTCTTCTTAGCCTCGGGTTGGCGACCATAGGGAGCCTACCCGAGGGTTTTTCATACCCTCACACCCTCCCAACCCACGGAGTGGGTTGCATTCCGATTACCATAAGATGGTATCAACCGTCTCTTTCATCAAAAAAACTCCTGCCTTCATCCAATATCCAACTGAAAACTTGCCAATCCCAAGAATTAATAATAACTTAGCTTCCCAAACCTTACGAAAGAATAAAAATGAAATTATCAAAGCTTTTCATATCCCTATCATTTTTCTTTGTAGCCATCACATCTCATGCAGAGGAAATCAAAATCAAATCCTTCTCCATGCTGATGGACCCAATGACGACCGACATTCAACGCAAAGACAACAATGGTCAGATCTGCGCTTTGGTAAAAGTGGCGTGTCCAGCCGATGGTGTCTCATTTAAAGGGAGTGTGGTCAGCAATGAGAGAGTGGCGAATGAATATTTTGTTTCCTTAACCCCGGGCACCAGATTCTTACAACTCCATGTACCTGGTTATCTTCCGAAAATGGTCGATTTCCAAGACTATGATATTAAGGGGGTTATGTCAAGGCGAATTTATTATCTTGAGATAGAACTCCCACCACTTCAACAGATCCATGTTGAACCGTTAATTGAAGAGTGCATGAGATATTATTATAATAATGAATATAAAAAGGCCCAAGAATGTGCGATAAATAATTTAAACCTAAATGGAAATGAAGGTATATCTGTAAGATTGAAGGAGATTATAAATAAATGTGATACAATGCTTTCAAATATTGCTTTATATAATGACAGAGCAAAAAACCTTAATCAACTTTCGGCTGATCCCATTATGCATTCTCCCGGGATCTTCCGGTATAAGAAGCAATGTAAAATGGGTACTTGCGATATAGACGGCAATTCCATTGTTACCGCCGTTTTTGAAATGATCCATCCTGTTGACAAGGATCGATATTGGGTATTAAATGAAAAGGGGTGGCATATAATAGATCAATCCGGTCGCCATATTGCTGATTGTGAAGAAGTGAAGGAATGTTGGGAAACCTCTTGTATGCAAGATTATGACATAGAACCCGGTATGGTTGTTAACTACACAGATAAAAAAAGTGGGTTAAGACGATATGGAGTTATGGATAGAAGGAGCGGTAAATGGATGTTGCCAATGGAATACGATAAAATTAATGTATCTTCTTACGGCTATATAGGATCAAATTCCGACTCAAAAAAAATTACTGTGTGGAATTTATCCACAGGTTCGGGAGAGGAGATAACTTTGCCTGGTTATTTTGCAAGTCATTTAGGATATGGGAAGATAAAAATTTCAAGTAAAAAAAGTTTACCTTCGTCTTATTGGAGCGAATATGAACATTCAGGAGTATACGGTATCTGTGATGTAACTGGTAAAATTGTGTTGCCCATGAAGTATAAATCTATCATTGGGGATACTGGCGAAAGTGTGGTTCTTGAAGAACATGAAAAAGTTAAATTAGGATGGTTACGACATGGACATCTTTATAATATTAAGTATGACACTATGCTTATTGAAAATTTAGGTGGAGAGTTTAGTTATATTAACCCACCAATCTTTTTTAAGAATGGATGGGCATGTCATAGCTATGGAGTAAGCTGGATAATTAATCCCAATACCGGTGAGATAGTTAATTATAGTGCCGGGAATTTTAATGAAGCCTTAAAGGAATTAGGAGATTTCCAGACCTATGAAAAAGGTGAGGATGCAAAGAGAAAGAGAGATATAGTAAATAAAAAAGGGGTGGAGTATATTCGACTCTGTGACGCTGGGCAAAAGGGTATTACAACTATTGAACGAGTATCTGACCATCGCTTAGGTTTTGAAGATATAGAAGGGAATATTATGTTTGGTGACTAAAAGGTCTGTTTGATGAATTATCCTCCATCCAATATCCACCTGAAAACTTGCCAATCCTAAGAATTAATAATAACTTAGCTTCCCAAATCTTACGAAAGAATAAAAATGAAATTATCAAAGCTTTTCATATCCCTATCATTTTTCTTTGTAGCCATCACCTCTCATGCAGAGGAAATCAAAATCAAATCTTTCTCCATGCTGATGGATCCAATGACCACCGAAATACAGCGTAAAGACAACAATGGTCAGATCTGCGCTTTGGTAAAAGTAATAATCCCATCTCCGCAGGCAGTATTTGAAGGCAACCTCGTAGGGCAAAGCGATTACAAGACATCCGAATATTGGTGTTACCTTACACCCGGAAGTAAATTCCTCAAAATAAAATACCCCGGATTTACTCCATTAATGATAAATTATGAAACTCTTATGGGCCGTGGTGTTGAAGGAAAGAGAATCTACGAGTTGTATTTGGATATCCCTGCAAAAGATACTGGAGAAAAATTGCCATTCAATATGTCTGGAAATATTATTTTCGAAGGATTGTCGGAGAAATCTTTAGAATCATATAGCATTTATGAAAAGATATACCCTCATCTTAAAATATATGTGAACTATCATAACGGGAAATATAAACAAGTAATAGACACTGCTTCAATTAAACAAGGAAGTATATTGAATAAAGAGTTAAAATATACTCTTCAAGGAGTGAATATAGGGGATTCTATAACTGTAACGCATAACAATCCAACATATCAACAATATGTCACTATTCCTATTACAATGAATCGCCTTGGCTCAGGTAAAACGGATATTTTTATCCCCAAGAAAAGAATAAACTTACCTGTTCGTATTGTAGATGGTCGCTCTAAAGCACCTATTCCCGGAGTTAAAGTCTTTGAGGACTATAATAAAACTGGATTTACAGGTATCACAAATGAAGATGGGGAGTTTATTCTTAAAGATTATCTGCCGAATACAAAAAAGAAAGTCTATTTCTCCGACCTCCCTTATGGTTATAAGCATTATGATTATGATTTGGGTAGATATAGTGGCAAAGGATATGACGGAGAAACTATTATAGATATTTTTCGTGAAGAGTCTAAAAGCTATATTAAAGCATCCAAAGATCTTTCACCGGAGTCAATTACTGCCGTCAGCAACGATGGACGAGAAGTAAGAGTTAATAAGGAATATGGAGGAAATTATATCGTAGTTAGCTATGAGATAATATCCCCTGAAGAAGCTCCGACAATAATAATTAACACTCCCGGATACAAAACAATCGAGCTACATGACGTCGTAAAGCCACGCACCGACCCCATTAAAATGAAAAGAGGCCTGGAAACTTCAAGAATCGTTTATAAAAATGTAAATGGTAAAGTGGTCAAAGAAGAGAATTAAATTCTAATTTAGACTTTTTTACCATAAGTTATGAGCTTTCCTTTCGCAGGGTGGTGCCTTTGATTGTAAAAAAGATGTCCTTCTCGAAATAGTATGAATGGGGCATTAATGCCTACACTTCAACTCGATTTATTTCATGTTATTTCAATTTCATCTTAGATTTCATTCCTGTATTAGCCTGGTTTTGGTTGACTTTATTTGGTCTTAGACCTGAAGAAAGTTAACTCTGGTTATACTTATCCCTGATAGGGGTTGACTGTGCGTATTAGCATTCAACTCAGGTTTATATAATCTGACATTGGAAATTGAATTTCATTTCCATTTCAAAGATACATATTTTTAAAAATAAACATAGAGAAAATATGTTTTATAAAACGTTTACTTTCAAATTATTAAAATAATATGTAATAAAATAATATAAAAAAGTTGCTCAAAAATTTGGTAGAATAAACAAAACTTCCTAACTTTGCACTCGCAAACGGGAAACAAGTCCTACCAAGAACA
>CAZXGU010000005.1:0-34806 GCA_964640375.1 uncultured Sangeribacter sp.
AATTTTTCCGCAATATTTGCACAAATTTTTTATCTTTGTGCAAATATTGCGGAATTTTATTTACTTTATCTCCCAATGTTCGCAGGTTTTTAGAATCATGTCGCGAAGATTGGTGAAGCCTTTCTTAGCTTGAATTTCGGCTGTCTGGCGTTCTACCTCCTCGTTATATACGAGGGCATCGAAATCGCGAATCACGCCGAGTGCAAGTGGAAGGTCGTGTCCATCCATCATGGCGAGCTGTTGTTGCAGGAAGTTGGATGCGCATTTAGCATCGTGCACAAGCACATCGTCGAGTGTATATCCATCCTCTCCGATGGTAACGGCCTTGAGTCCGAATCCGTCTTGCACCAATCCTTTTGTGTGATCCTTGCCGAAGAGCATTTTCTCTCCGTGGCGAAGGATAATGGTGTGGTCGTCGCGGTTCTCCTTATTGGCAAAGAATTCATGTATGCCATGGTTGAATATCACGCAGTTCTGCATGATTTCCACCACTGAAGCTCCCTTATGACGGGCGGCTGCCACCATACATTCGCGCGATATGTCGAGAAGGATATCAATCGAACGAGCAAAGAAATTGCCGCGCGCTCCGAAGCAGAGTTCAGCGGGAATGAAGGGATCTTCCACTGTGCCGTAGGGAGATGATTTCGACACGAATCCGCGGTCGGATGTGGGGGAATATTGTCCCTTTGTCAATCCATATATCTTATTGTTGAAAAGGAGAATATTGATGTCAACATTTCTTCTCACGGCATGAATGAAGTGGTTGCCGCCGATAGCGAGGCCGTCGCCGTCGCCCGAAATCTGCCACACGGTAAGCTCCGGATTGGCTGTTTTTACACCAGTTGCGATGGCCGCTGCTCGACCATGGATGGTGTGCATTCCGTAGGTGTTCATATAATAAGGGAGGCGTGAGCTGCATCCGATACCTGAAATCACGGCTGTATCCTTAGGAGCCACTCCGAGTTCGGCCATGGCTTTGTGGAGCACATTGAGGATGGCATGGTCGCCGCAGCCCGGACACCAGCGTGCGCTCTGGCTGTTTTTATAGTCGGCAGGCGTGAAGCCTGTGGTTTTTGTTTCTTCCATATCTACTTTCCTCCTTTATTAATCCTCCATAAATTTGTTAACTCCATCTACAATCTCTTTCACCAAGAATGGCTGACCTTCCACTTTGTTGATGCGAAGAATCTCTTTTCCGGGGAGATGCATCTGCAGATAGTCGGCAAACATACCGGTGTTGAGCTCTGCCACTATGATGCGTTTATATTTCTTTAAACATTCAATGGCATTTTCCGGCATCGGGTTGATATATTGGAACTGATAGAATGCCACTTTCTTTCCTTGGGCGTTGAGTTCGGTGGCGGCAGTGCGGAGATGTCCGTAGGTTCCGCCCCAGCCGATAAGGATTGTGTCGGCATCCTCGTCAAAGAGAGGTTTCATCAGAGGTATATCCTTAGCTATAGCAGCCACTTTCTTGCGGCGTGCATCCACCATTTTCTGGTGGTTAGGACCGTCGGTTGAGATCACAGATGTGTTGAAGTCTTTTTCAAGGCCTCCGACACGGTGCATAGCTCCTTCAGTTCCGGGCACAGCCCAGAAGCGAGCGAAGTCTTCTCCGGTGCGGTCGTAGGGTTTCCATCCTGTTTTAATCTGCTCCTCGGTGGGGAAATGAGGTTTGATGGCGGGATAATCTTTCTCCTCGGGCACACGCCAAGCAGATGAACCGTTAGCAATGAAGGCGTCGGTGAGCAAGATAACGGGAGTCATGTGTTCCACTGCAATTTTAGCTGCATTGAAAGCCATGTCGAAGCAGTCGGTGGGGCTTGTAGCGGCCACCACGCAGAGTGGAGATTCGCCGTTTCGGCCGTATAGGGCCTGCATGAGATCGGTCTGTTCTGTTTTAGTTGGCAGACCTGTTGAGGGGCCACCACGCTGCACATCCACCACCACTAAAGGAAGCTCAGCCATAACAGCCAAACCAATTCCTTCCGATTTGAGTGAAAGACCGGGACCTGAAGTTGAGGTCACTGCGAGACGTCCGGCGTAGGAGGCGCCGATTGCAGAGCAAACGCCCGCAATTTCATCTTCCATCTGGATTGCCTTGACTCCGAGATCTTTGCGTTTGGCAAGTTCATGGAGGATATCAGTGGCGGGGGTGATTGGATAAGAGCCTAAGAAAAGCGGGCGTCCGCTCTTCTCTGAAGCCATGATAAGACCCCAGGCCGTGGCGGTGTTACCGGTGATATCGATATAGGTGCCGGGAGCAGATTCCGACGATTCGATACGATATACAGGCATTGTGCTGTGGGTGTTGTGACCATAGTCCCAACCTGCCTGCACCACCTTTGCGTTGGCTTCATACACAGCAGGTTTCTTGGCAAACTTGACCTGTAGCTTTTTGAGCACACTTTCAACGGGACGGTCGAAAAGCCAGCAAATAACACCGAGAGCCAGCATGTTCTTACACTTCATCATTGCTTTCTGGTCGAGCCCGGAATCGGCCAGGGTGTGCTTCAGGAGTGTAGCCATCGGCACAAGCATAATGCGGTTGGGATTAATGCCTAATTCCTCCACGGGATTATTTGTGGCATATTCCGCTTTCTTGAGATTAGCAGGGGTAAATGATTCTTCATCGCAGATGATAATTCCGTCGGGTCGGAGGTATTTGAGATTAGTCTTCAGTGCTGCCGGGTTCATGGCCACAAGCACATCGGCTGCATCTCCGGGGGTATGCACATCTTTACCTACGCTTACTTGATATCCCGAAACTCCGCTTAGCGAACCTTGCGGGGCGCGAATTTCCGCCGGATAATCGGGGAAGGTGGATATCTCGTTCCCTTCTCCTGCCGAAATATTTGAGAAAATATTTCCGGCAAGCTGCATTCCGTCGCCGGAGTCGCCGGCGAAGCGGATAACCACTCTGTCGATGGTTTTTACATTCGTTTCTTCTGACATAACGAATAGTTTTGATATATAAAATTGTGGAACTTCCGGCCTCTGCCGGAGCGCAAGACTCCTGAACGGGGTCTTTATTTTGCGCAAAAATAATTAAACTTTTTCAGATATACAAAGATTTAAGGCTTATTTGGATATCAGTATCTTTTCTGTTTTTCCTTTTCGTGAGCGAGCAATATAGATTCCCGGCTCCAGTGATTTTCCCGATGAGTTTCTTCCGTTGAGCTCATAGAGCACCCATCCCTCGGGAAGATACACCTCATTTCCGTCGATTGCTATGCACCCCTCATCTTCTCCCTCGATGGCTTCGATTGCTGAAGCGATTTCAGTGAAGTTTGCGAACCGCGCGAGCCTTACAGGTGATTGCGTGCCGCTGTAGTTTGTGAAGCGGGGTTGTGTCTTGTTGTATTGCAATAATTTCCCACCGTCGAAGGCCACTATGGCATTTCCATTTTCATCAATGTTGACTGTGGCGCTCGTGCCGGTATTGGCTTTAAGAGTGTTCTTATTTCCAGAGCCGCCCACATTCCAATATCCTTTGGATTGATTGTTAAGGGCGTCGATAACCTCTATCAGATATTTGTTCCCATCGGTCGATTTGAAGCGTACGGTGGCAGCTTCAGTCGGGAGTCCTTCGATATCGTCATTCTTAATCCCTATTTCTCCTGCATCAGGCATAAAGCTTGAAGAAGATGTGCCCCCGTTATGACCCATTATATGTCCATTGGAGGGTGAATAAAGGATATAGAGTGTTTCGGGAGAGAGAATAAGATCCGAGTTGTATTTGACTAATGAATATTTAGCCTCGGTGTAATCGTCGATATGAGGGTCGCGGCCAGTGAGCGTAAGATATGCTATGGAACTTCTCAGGGTTAAGTCGTTTGTTTCAGCCTCGCTGTAGGCTGAAAGGGAAAGAGTGGCACCGTGAGATGAGGCAGCCGGAATTTGCACTCCCGGTCCATATTGCTGATAGTCGCCTCCATTGATGCTTACCCATAGATTCCCTTCTTCATGTGTGATTCCCACAACCTCCTCATTCCACCAGCGTGAGGTATAGGTGTTCACCCCTGTGAGACGACGTGATGTAAACACAGGCTCAGAGGGACGGTCGATGGCCTCCGCCTGCTTCCCGGGAATGAATCCAACTGTCTTCTTCGATCCCCAGATATGATCTATTAATTCAGGATAGTCGATAAAAGGATTGCGGTTTTTCTGGAGTTTGAAAATTTCCTCATTCCGTTTTATCTCTTTTGAATCGACCGGGTCGGCCGCTGCCCAACGGCAAAGGAGTTCCACGGCCCAAGGGTTGAGTGTGGCTTGAGTGGTATAGGCATACATTGTCTGGTCGGTTTTCCAGGTCTCTTTGTCATACACCGTGAAAATATAGAGATAAGCTCTTGCAAAGTCTCCTTTATATTCATCGGCCGGCTCAAACACTTTTGTAGAAGCTCCTGCAGTTCCGGCTTTCGGTGTCCCTATCTTCACTAATCCGTTCTGCCATGTAATGCTTCCCACCTCTCCCAATGGCAGACTCCCTTTCTGATTATTGGCAGCTTCGTTGGAAGGATTTAGATGAAATAAATCTGCGTATGGCTCGGTTGCGGCTTTTCCTCCGAACCAGGAATTGGCCACTGAATGTTCGATGTTGAGACCGTCATGGGTTTCAACCGGCACCATATTGTTGCTGTACATATCCCACCATACAGCCACTCCGTTGATGGTTCGCACATCTGTGTTGAGGAAAGCGGACCATGTGTCGTCACCATAGCTTATCTTTGTGTAATCTTCAGGATGAGCCACAGCCTTGACGGTCGCTTTCAAGTCTTCTCCCGATTTCCCGGATAACGACTGGTAATATCCCGAAGGGCATTCGGCTTTTGCTATTAACGCGCTTGCTATGGTAGCAGCTAATATCAGTTTTTTCATTTTTTGTCAGGTTATAGAAAGTAGTGTTATTATTAACGGTTCAATCAGAATCCTACCATTGCCTTTACTGTCTTTGTTCTTTGCGGAGAAACCACTATATACACACCTTTATCGAGGTTATCACCATTGACAGCTCTTCCGTTAAGGTCGAAAATCATTGTTCCCTCGGGGGCAACTATGTTGTTGCCTGAGATTATGATGCTAAACGGTTCTTCCGGAACATCGTTCACGCCGGTTGGTTTATTCTTCGGAATGAAACGGTATAGGCTAAGGTCTTCCTGGCCATTCTTATATGTGCGCCACATCTTAGCGCTGTTGTTATATTTCAGATATCCTGCATTGCCGTAGCTTATAGTGGCCTTGTCTCCGGAAATGGAGATAGTGGCTTCTGTTCCGGCGTCGGATGCCGATTCTGTCGGAGTGAGATTCTTCTCCGAGGCGGAAGCGAGGTATCCGAGATCATTTCCGGCCATATCTGAAAGATGGAGGCGGAATTGTTTTCCACTGCCTTCAAGAGTGACAAGAGCTGTGCCTTCGGGAGCATTAGATATTACGTTGTCGGTAATGCTCACTGCCGAAGTGGGATTCATACTCTTATTCCCTTTTGTGGTGGAAAGAGCAAATTTATGATCATAGGCCACGATGATATATTTCTCTCCGTTGATGAGTTCGTTTTGATTTTCGACGAGAATATATTTTCCTTCCAAGTCGGGATTTACGGGAGGCAGCACAGGATCGTCGGGTTTGGGTTCATCCGGATTAACGGGATCAACAGGACCGGGGGTTGGGTCGGGAACATGACTTCCTTCAAGATGATAAACTTCATTCTTCTTTGCACCCCAGATATAATCTGCAAGGTCGGGAAGGTCGATAAATGGATTTCTGTTTCCCTGTTCTTTCTGAATACCGTTGTTACGGTTCACCTCCTTTTCGCTCACCGGGTCGGCTGCACTCCAAGCCAACATAAGGGTATATGCCCAAGGCTGCAGCACGGCTGTTCCTCCCGAGACAGTGTACATCCTTCCTCGTCCGTCGCCGGTATTGGTGGCATTCTGCCAGCTTATATCGTCATAAATGGTGAACATATACATAAACACCCGGGCAAAGTCTCCCTTATACATGTCGTGGGGTTCATAGACGGTGGTGCATCCTCCCCCTTGTCCGCTTTTGGGAGAGCCAACGAATGTTATGCCGTTATCCCATTTCACGGTTGCTATTTCACCGATCGGGAAATTACCTTTTCTGCTGTTGGCGTCAGAATTGGAGGGATTGAGATGCACTATATCTTTGTAAGCATCATTTTTAGTTCCGCCCCACCATGAATTGGCCACAGTGTGCTCCACATTCATCCCCGGATGCCCCGACGACACTGCCACATTATTTGAGCTATACATATCCCACCAACATTCTTTGCCGTCGATGGTTCTGACATCGGTCGAGCGGAAAGCATTCCAGGTGCCTTCGCTATAGGAAATGGCATGAAATCCTTTTTTACCTATCTGTGTTACAGCTTGTTTCAGTTCATTTCCGCTTTTCCCTTCCAGAGAATCATAGTAGCCTGCGGGGGCCTGTCCAATTAGGGCGACTGCTGAAAAGAGCATAGTGCCCGCAAGGAGGAAAATGGTTTTTATATTCATGATGGTTGAGTCTTTATGGAATGGTTGATTTTAGGCTCCAAATTTAATTATTTTTTACGGATTTTTGCAAATTTAATTCAATATTTATTACTTGAATATACGAATATTTCTTTTTATTCCTGCTAACTTGCACCTTTTTATTGGTGAGCCTTTAAAAATGCGTGAAAAGTCGGTTTGTTCCATTCGCTCCACATCTTTTTTGGTCAGCTCCATTATCTCTTTTCGGGGAAGAAATTCGGTGATAGCAGAGATTGGGGTGAGATGATTTAAGGGACATTTCCGCAGGCAGAGATCGCAACCGAATATTATATTTTTGGCGGCATTAGTTTCCATTGCTTCCATTTGCTCTGGGTCGGTCCATTCCCCACGATGTTCAATTGTGAGATAACTCAAGCAGCGATTGGAATCTATTGTGGTGTCTGGAAGAATAGCTCCGGCAGGACATTCCTTCACACATGCACCACAGCTTAGACAAGTTTGATAACAAAACTCAGGCTCTGGTCTTCCCTCTTTAGGAGTTTCTGTTCTCTCATCAAAGGAAAGGGTGGTTACTATTTCGGCTAAGAAGCACATATTCCCATGGCCCGGGATAATCACACTTCCGTTGCGACCAATGGTTCCTATTCCGGCCTTTACAGCCCAGTAGCGTTCCATTATTGGAGCCGAGTCGATGCAAATCCTGTAATTCCCCCCATATAACTTCTCTAATTTTTTTACTGCTGTTTGTATCCTGGTGCGAATTGCATCGTGATAATCATCTCCATAGGCATAGCAGGCAATCATTCCTTTCTCCTCTTCTCTGAAGAGTGGAGGTTTGAATGAGAAAGCCAAAGATATGATGCTTTCAGCGCCTTCGAGCAGAAGTCGGGGGTCGCGGCGGATTGCACTATGATTCTCAAGATAGGCCATTCCGGCATGGTGGCCTTCGGCAATCCAACCCAGATAGGAGTTCCATGCCTTATCTTCTACCGACTTGGCTTTTGCATATCCTATTGCAACTGCTCCTGTTTCACGTAAAATATTTTCAATCTCAAGGAATGAATAATCCCGGCTCATCGATTTATTTTTTTCTTCCGAAGTCAGCGGGAATCTCGCCCCAGCGATCGGTTTCCCATTTAAGAATTTTGGGATAGCCTGAGGAGGGATGGCTATTAAGCCAGGAGAGGGCACGTTCCATCATTCGGAAACTATTTTCGTTTTGTGGGGTGCGAGTGAGTTGAGTCTTGACTTTTCTATTTCTCACCCATGCCATTCCGGTTACGGAATCGGAATAGATGGTGTGTTTCTCTCCGCTCTTGTTTTGGAGCGCTAAGGCATGGACAATAGCAAGAAATTCCCCTATGTTATTAGTGGATTTTTCAAAAGGCCCTATACGAAATATCTCCCTGCCGGTCATCAGCTCCACTCCGCGATATTCCATTTTTCCGGGATTCCCCATACATGAGGCATCAACAGCCCATCCGTTGAGGTCTATTTCCTGAAATTGGAAATAATCGGGCTCTCCATTCTTGGGGAGGTTGTGTTCGCCGGCACCCACGAGGAGGTTGGTCAGTTCGGAACGGTCGCTGCGGCTCTCCCCTTTTCTGAACGCTGCTGCTGCTTCTGCTGATGTGGCATAGCTCTTGAACATTGCCCCGGGATAGTCGTCAACCTGTGCCATTGCGTCATTGAAATCGTCATACACCCCCGGCTCACGCCCTTTCCACACCACATAAAAACGTTTGCTATAATTCTTCATTGGCTTTTGTGTCCCCCAGGATTCAAATGGTTGTTTCTGTTTCTTCCCGATATTTGTAATCGTGACGTAGCTGTTCAAAATTTTCCGGATGTTCCCTTAAGCGGCTGTCATCTTCAAAGGGGTTATAAGAAGATTTTATCTCTTCGGGAGAGAATCTTTTCCCGGGTTGATAATTCCCTTCCAACCCCGATGTGTCTCCATTAATGCCGAAAAATTCGTTTATAGCCTCAATCGACATCCTTGTGGCTCTCTCCTTCCCTTGTCGGGAATAGCCGGCTATGTGAGGCGTTGCTATCGATACAAGAGATAATAATTCTCTGTCGATTGCCGGTTCGCCCTCCCATGTGTCGAGCACGGCTCTGATTTTTTTCTCCTTCAAGGAGGTTTTAAGGGCTGCTGAATCAACCACCGGTCCCCGGGCAGCATTAACAAGAATGGCATTATTCTTCATCTTGCCCAACTCTGAAGCCCCAATGAGATGATATGTGGCGTCTTCTCCATTTTTTGTGAGGGGGGTGTGAACTGTCACCACATCACATTCTCTAAGAATCTCCTCTAATCCGGCTTCTCTTATAAGCTCACTCTCAGGGAGCCACTTCTCCCCTTTTCGTGCTGCTTCGCGCGATTTGGGAGGATCGGAAACCAATACTTCTGTCCCCATCATGATTCCCCATTCCGCAATTATGGTGCCTACATTTCCATAACCCACCAATCCGAGCTTATCTTTTCCCGGTTGGAATCCCAGATTAAGAATTGCGCTCCAAACATATTGAGCCACTCCTGGCGCATTGCATCCCGGACTGTTTTTCACTTCAATCCCTCTTCTTTTGCAATAGTCAAGGTCGATATGGTCTGTGCCGATTGTGGCGGTTACTACTTCCTTTACAGAGCTCCCCTCAAGAAGAGATTCATTGCATGCTGTGCGTGTCCTCACAATGAGGGCATCCGCATCTCTGACAGTGTCGGGAGTGAGACAATCTTGATTCAGATATTCCACATCTGCCACTTTTTCCAAGCGACCTTTCAAATATGGAATGTTCTCATCGATTTTTATTTTTGGTCTGTTCATTGTCGCTTCTCTTTTCTCCGTGTTGAGTTGGTTTATCTTAATCAATAGAGCACCATTAAAAGGAATATCACAATATAAATCACTGTAATAATCCCTAACCAGAGGCTTGGTTTCCTTATATTCCAGAGAGTGAAGGTGTTGGCAATCTGCACGGCTGCCGTCATATAGAAGGTAGCCAGATATGTGGGAAGGTTATTGAAGTCAACAGCCATTCCGGCCACGCAAATCAATCCTATTATAGCTATTGCATTGTTATAGAGTCGGCGTTGGGTGTTGCCGGCATAAAGTTTCACAGCGTTATTTAGAGCCATAAGGATGGCAATCAGGGCAGTCAACCCTATGCTCAATCCTCCGGTGAGTAGGTCGTTGGCCGACGAGAAACCGTCATAGAAATTGGTAAAAGTGGGAAGATGGAATGCCTCAAGAGGAACCAATCCCATTCCGACAGCTATCCAATATGGAGCACAGATACCCATGATGAATGATGCCAGTTCGCGGATATGAAAACATTTCATCATCAGTGCTATGAGGATATATCCGGGCATTAGGAATATGAACGCATACTGGAACATGCTTCCCAACGATAGCATTGTTGCCACCACAAACACCTCTTGGGTGGCATTTCGGGCCTTATAGCAACTAAATATAGTGGCCAGACACAAAATATTTATAGCCACCATCAGCGCGGATGAACCTAACAATCCTCCGGCCCATGGATTCGTGGCAGTGAGGATTAGAAACATGGAGGGGAGCACCATATCAGCCGATTGAATCACTGAATAGGCTTTATTGAAGAAATGCAGTCCCACTCCGCAGCCCAATATTATGACCAGATTCATCACCCACGACCACACCGTAGGGATTGGCCATAGGTTAGGCGACGGCAGACAAAGCCCGACATTGGAGGATATTATGATATGCTGCCCGCTGAAATAGTATATAAGCGAAAGGGCTATGGCCAGAACCATAGCCCCCATGAATTCTTCTGTTCCTAACGTTTTATGCTTCATTAGTCGTCGTTCTCCTCATTGGAGTTATATCTTTTCTTACGCGAACGCATCGGCACATCCGAGAACACATGAGCTCGGTCGGCAGCGATTTTGGGTCCTTGCGGCTTGACTTTTACATAGTCGCTTTTGCCGTTTCCAGGTTTACGCTTGTCATTAAATTTTGAAGGGCGCTCGCTGAATTTCGATGAGCGTTCACCATATTTTGAAGACCTGTCGTTGAATTTAGACGACTTGTCACCAAATTTTGAGGGCTTGTCGCCAAATTTAGATGATTTATCTCCGAATTTAGCAGGACGCTCGCTAAATTTAGAGGTTTTTCCAGCACCATGGCTCTGGAATCCTTGAATATCATCTTGGGCGTCAAATCTTTTTTTCTCCGATCTCACAGGTTTGTTCTTCTTATCGAAACGGCGCTCGGAATTGAAACCTCCTTTACCAGGTTTTCCACCCTTAGAGGAACGCTCTTTGCCATGGCCAAACTTTCTTGTTTCCGATTTCCATTCATCGTCGGAAAGATGACGCATTTTTCTTGGGCGTCGCTCTTCGGCATCCTCCTCGCTATAATGGCTCACCTTTCCGCCATCGGCACGGAAATCAGAATATGTGCCGTCAAACATCACATATTCACGCAGCGTGCATTCAAGATTGCCGTTAAGCAAGGGTATCTTTAATGAAGGTTTGAGCCCTATATTTGCGAAATCCTCATCATTAAGGCCTATAATCCAAGCATGATAGCCCGGGAAGTTCTTCTTCAGGCAGCTTCCTATTCCACGGTAGAGTTCTGTCATGTCGTCGGGTTTCAGACGCGCCCCATAGGGAGGATTCATCACTAAGATTCCATCTTCCGGATTGTCCACCCAATCGCTCATCGGACGGCATGTGATCTCCACCATATCGTCAACTTTTGCCATCTTGACATTTCTGCGGGCAATAGCCACAGCTTCGGGGTCGATATCGCCCCCATATATTTTGAAATTGAAATCGCGTTCGGCGCTGTCGTCATTGTATAGGTCTTCAAAAAGCTCCTTGTCGAAGTCAGCCCATTTCTCAAATGCGAAATGCTCGCGATAAATTCCAGGGTTTATATTGGCTGCGATTAGGGCGGCTTCAATTAGGAATGTACCCGAACCGCACATAGGGTCAACGAAAGAGCAATCGCCTCTCCAACCGGTCTTCATGATGATTCCGGCAGCCAACACTTCATTGATTGGAGCTTCTGTCTGTGCCACTCTGTATCCACGCTTCGAGAGGGGCTCTCCGCTGGAATCAAGCGAGATTGTGACGCGGTCTTCAAATATATGAACATTCAGCATTATATCAGCCCCGGTCACACGGATTGAGGGCCGCTCGCCTGTCATATCCCGGAAATGGTCCACTATTCCATCTTTCACGCGATAGGTCACAAATTTAGAATGTGTGAATTCATCGCTGTTCACAGTCGAATCGATTGCGAAAGTGGTGGTCGGACTCATATATTTCTCCCATGGGATGTCTCTTACAATGTCATAGAGTTCATCCGGGTCGTGGGCTGTGAATTTCTCTATCGGTTTGAGAATCCTCAGAGCTGTTCGGCAGCAAAGGTTTGCCTTATACATCAGAGCAAGGTCGCCTTCAAAGCTAACCATTCGGCGGCCCATCTCCACATTCTCTGCACCCAAGGAGAGGAGCTCGTCGCGGAGCACATCTTCAAGACCCTGAAAGGTCTTGGCCACCATTGAAAATTTATTTTCCATTAAAGTCTATATGGTTTGTCGGTTGTAGTAGGTTTCCTTTTCTCAGAATGTTATCACGTTCTCTCCTCCGGAATGACCCGCGCCGGGGTTGCCGCCATTATAGCTTGGTCTTGAATCCGGTTTGCTTTCCGGCACCACGGTCGATTCGCTCAGCTTCTTGAGAGTTTCATTGAAGTTGGAGGGGCGGTTATAGGCCGGAGTGCGTTCCAGACGGGCAATCACCTCATAGTCGTCGAACATCGAGGGAGTCAGCACGGCATACCGGCGTTTATCGGCCTCACGTTCCTGCTGAGTCATGCGCTCATCGCCATAATATTCAGCTATGGTGGAGATGTCGTTTTTCTTGTTCTTCTTTTCTTCCTCTTCCCTGCCCATAACGATTATGGGGCCTTTTCCTTCATTGTCGTCATCTCCCTCGCGAAGTGTGACATCGAATCCTGAAGCAAGCACTGTGATTTTCACTGAGTCGCCCAGCGAAGGGTCGTCGCCGATACCCCATTTCACATCTATGCTCGACGGGAGTTTGTCGGTGAACTGTCTGATTTCCGAAATCTCCTCCGTGCGAAGGGGATTTGGAGAATCCTTCCAACACATGAACTTGAAGAGGAGACGCTTTGAGCTATAGATATCATGTGTTTTAAGCAACGGTGAATGGAGAGCATTCTGAATTGCATTGGATATGCGGTGTTCCCCTTCTCCGTAGGCTGTGGAGATAATAGCAGTGCCTGAATCCTTCAGGGTGGTTTTCACATCCTGGAAATCGACATTGATATAACAGGGGTCGGAGATAATTTCTGAGATTGAGCGGGCTGCATTTGCCAGCGTGTCGTCGGCTTTTCCGAAGGCGTTAAAGAAGTTGAGATCCTTATAGAGCTCCACTAAGTTCTCGTTGTTGATAACCAACAGGGCATCCACATGTTTCTTCATCTCTTTTGCTCCTTCGAGAGCCTTTAGAATCTTTTTCTCTCCCTCGAACATGAATGGAACGGTGACAATACCGATAGTCAACATTCCGGCATCTTTGGCCAAGCGGGCTATGATGGGGCTGGCTCCCGTGCCGGTTCCTCCACCCATACCGGCCGTGATGAACACCATCTCCGTCTTGTCTTTGAACAATTCTGAGATTTTATCCTGATGTTCCTCAGCATACTGGCGACCCACTTCAGGCTTATTTCCAGCTCCACGGCCAGGACCCAACAGGATTTTATTGGGCACAGGCGACATGTCGAGGCTCTGTTTGTCAGTGTTGCAGACCACGAAGTTGATGTGAGGAATCTGGAGGTTATACATGTAGCTCACGGCATTGCAGCCGCCACCTCCCACGCCTACCACCTTGATGATGGCATCGTTTTTTTCTTCGGCGAAGCCGGAGGTGTCATTTATATCGCGGATATCAATATCCGGTGTGAAGTCTTCTGTCATATTTGTTGGAGATGAGTAAGTGAATTAATCGATGATGTCGTCTTCATCATCTTCGTTGCCGGTAAAGAAGGTTGAGAGTTTGTTGCTCAATTTGTCGAGTATCGACGGTCCTTTCTTTTTAGGCTTCTTGTCGGTGCGTTTCTTGCGGCGGTTGTCCTCCTCTTCGACAATTTCATCGGGGTGAGGCTGACCGTTTTCCGGCAAATCCTCGCGTTGAGGAATCACCAGACATTCCGCAGTATTGTTGGTGGCGCCGGTGTAGAGCACACTTGCCACTTCAATTATTTCAAATGCCGGAGCCTTGCCGGTATCTTCTATTCTGATATAACTTGGCAGCTGTCCGCGGCGCACTGACAATTTGCTCTTTTCCCCGAGGAGTTCGAGCATTCCGCGCAACTGAGAGCCTCCTCCGATGCAGATAATGCCTCCATGGAGTTCTTTCTCTTTCATATCGGCGTAGGCTATCTGTTCGATGATGTTGGCCACGATTTCTTCCGACCGGGCCACAATCATATTCGAGACATCTGTCATCTTCACTCCGTTCATGTTGAGCGAGGAGATAGAGTCGTGGGCTATGGCATCGCCCGAGGAGATTTTGAGGTCTTCAGCCTTGTCTTCAAGGATATGGAGAGTGGTGATATCTCGGGTGATATGTCGGCCGCCCAGAGGGAGGGTGGCGAAATATCTCAGGTTTCCTCCCTTGTAGATAGTCACTGTGGTGGTCTCTGCGCCCATATCCACAAGCATGCACCCTAAATTTTTCTCTTCGGAGCGAAGAATAAGCTGACCGGTGCATAAGGCTGTCACCATTGCTCCATTGATTCGGAGACCTAATTTATCGTGGAGTGTGCGCTCTAAATTGCGCTTCAATTCCGGGCGGCAAACAATAAGGTCGAAGGTGCCCTTGATGCTGTTCCCGATCATCCCTTTAGGCGACATGGTTTCAGTTTTTCCCACTTTAAAAATGCGTGGAATGGCATCGACCACTTCGAGGGAATTATCGATTGCCGACTTGAGCGCCTGAGCGCGCAACCCGGCTATTATATCCTGTGTTATTTCTGTATCGTCGGGAAGATTCTTGCTCACTTCGGTTGTGAGCGAACGCATGGAGCGTCCGGAAAGACCGATATATACGCCTGTGATCTGGCGCGGCATCACGGCGGCACGGCGTTGGAGTTTGGTGAGCAGATGCTGGATACGTAGCGAGGTGTCTTCAAGATTCTGAATCACACCATATCTCACACCCTCAATTCCATGATCCTGCTCGCAGGCAATGATGTCGAGCTGATTTGTGGGTCGCAATTTTCCTACAACCCCTATTATCTTCGAACTGCTTATCTCAATGGCAGCGACATATCTATCTTCATTCATATCCCGTCTATTCTTCAGTTTTTGCTATGTCCTCCTCTGTGGAGTTTATATGGTCGCCCAGGGTGGTTTCATCCGGGTCGATATCCTCGCCCTCTTCAAGAGGCGCGGGAGCCACAGGCTTCACTCTGCGGGTGGCAACCACCTGGTCGCGGAATTTAACTGATATTGTGTCATATTCCTCCCAGCCTTTATATGGCATCACCTTCTTATAAAACAGCTTAAGAGCCTCTTTTTTCTCATCAAGCCGAGTGGTGTCGCCGAAATTGACCACATGACCCAACATTCGCGGCACAAGCAGCAGATTGTGGGCATCACGGGCCTCTACCATTGCCACGAGCTCGCGCAGCATCGGGTCTTTGTCGATATATTTCACCAATGGAAGTATATCTTTGGGTTGGAATTTGGAATTGAAGTTGCCTGTCACCACAGGCGCTTCAGTGTAAAATTCCGCTTTTGAATCTATCTGTTTCCCATCCTTATTGATATAATACGACTTGTTGCCCACGAATAATCTCATCACAGGCACCAAGGGCACTATCTCAATCTTCAATCGGCCTCCGGAGGAAATCATGCAATTCACGCTCTCGAAGGTGTTGAGTCGGGTGAGATATTTTTCTATATCTGAGGTGTTAATTTCATTAAGGCGAGCCCCTTTTATGCGGTGGGGATATCGGGCAAGTTCTTTTGCCACACCCCGCACCACAATGGTGTCCATATTTCTGTTTCCCCTCACCTCTATGTCGATTCCTTCACACACATGACGGTCGGCCTCCCCTTTAGCCCATACGCTCATGCTGATGCAATAGGCGAAAAGGAGAAGCAGAATGCTCCATTTCATTATGGTTTTCCCCGTCGTTGTCATTATTCGTTTTCGAGTATCTTTTTGATATCGGGAAGCAGACGGTCGATGTCGGCGGCTCCTAATGTCATTAAGATTTCAAAATTACTATTTTTTATCAGATTCAACAAATCTTTTCTCTCGCAAAAGCTTTTTTCTTTGCTTTTTACGTTGTCGAGGATGATTGAGGAGGTTATTCCTTCAATCGGAAGTTCGCGTGCAGGATATATTTCGGGCATTATAACTTGGTCGGCCTCAGAGAGAGCTTCAGCAAATTCTTGGGCAAAATCCCGAGTGCGTGTGTAGAGATGAGGCTGAAAGATCACGCTCAGCTTTTTGCCCGGATATAATTTCTTCACCGATTTGATCGACGCCATAACCTCATTGGGGGAATGTGCATAATCATCAATCAGAACGGCTCCATTCTCTTTTTGGCTTCCGTCGAGATAAATCTCGAAGCGACGACGAGCCCCTTTAAATGTTTTCAATCCATGCTTCACCTCTTCGGCTGTTGCTCCGGCATGTATAGCCGCGGCAGCCGCAGCCACAGCGTTGTCGATATTTATTTCCACCGGCACTCCGGGCTCCACATCATTGATGCGGATATCCGGGCCTATGAGATCGAAGAGTATCTTTCCGTTACCGTAGCGGATATTCTCTGTGTGCCAGTCTCCTTCAGTTCCGCCGCTATATGTCTCAACTCTCACCCCGGGTTTCACATCGGGGGTATATTCCAGCCCTACGTGGGTGATGAGTGTGCCCCCCTCTTTTATTAGAGAGGTGAAGATGGAAAAGGCTTCAAGATAATGTTCCTTGTCGCCATATATGTCGAGGTGATCAGGGTCGGTGGAGGTTACCACGGCAATGGTTGGGCGGAGTTGATGAAACGAACGGTCGTATTCATCGGCTTCAATCACGCTTATATCCGATTTCTCATCAAGCACGAGGTTGCTTCCGGTGTTTCGTAGGATACCTCCTAAAAAGGCAGTGCATCCTTTCGAGGAGTCTCGGAGGATATTGGCGGTCATGGAACATGTGGTTGTCTTGCCGTGACTACCGGCTATGCAGATGGCCTTGGTGTGGCGAGTGATTTTTCCAAGCAGCGCGGCGCGTTTTATCACCTCGAAGCCATTGGCGCGGAACCAACTCAGAATCCTGTTGCTTTCCGGAACCGCCGGAGTGTAAACCACCAAAGTCTCCTCCGGGTTGCGGAATTGAACCGGAATCTCTTCTTCGGAGTCGGTGAATGTGAGTTGTGCGCCCTCTTTTTCAAGTGCATCGGTCAATTCGGAAGGGGTGCGGTCATAGCCTCCGACTGCTGATCCGTGACGCAAGTAATATCTCACCAAATTTGCCATCCCTATTCCGCCGGCTCCGACGAAATAGATGCTCTCCTGTTTTCTATCCTCGTTGTTGTTAAATCCTGTTTCCATCTTTTCAGATCATTCTTTTTATGCATCAAATGAAGCATTCGGGGCAATTTAATTATTTGCCTTGAGGATTTTTACTACCTCATCCACAATTACTTCATCGCTATTTTGAAGAGCCATTTCCGAGATGTTATGACCCATCTCTTCAAGACGCTTCTTGTCTGATATAAGGGAGAGAACTGTATCCACAAGTTTTTCGGGTGCGTCGGCATCCGTCACCATTACGGCAGCGTTATGATTCACCAATGCCATTGCATTCTTTGTCTGGTGGTCTTCGGCCACATTGGGAGAGGGCACGAGCAGACAAGGTTTACCCAGATTTTGCAATTCGCTTATAGAGCTTGCTCCGGCACGCGAAACCACCAAATCGGCGGCGGCATAAGCTGAAGCCATATCGGAGATGAATTGTGTCACCACCACCCCCTTAAGCCCTTTGGCTGCCTTCGGACCGCGGTCGCCGAAATTCTTTCCTGTCTGCCATATAACCTGGATTCCTCTTTCTGAAAATTCTTTTATTCGGGCTTCCATGCTTTCATTCAAAGTTCGAGCCCCCAGGCTTCCGCCCACAACAAGCACCGTGGGACGTTCGGCTGCCAAGCCAAAACTGTCGCGGGCTTTCCCTTTCTCTTTTTTTGCTTCCAAAAGGTCTTTCCTCACTGGATTGCCGGTGAGCACTATCTTTTCTGCCGGGAAGAAGCGTTCCATCCCTTCGTAGGCCACGCATATTTTGTCGGCTTTTGCTGCCAAGAGTTTATTGGTCACTCCGGCGTAGGAATTTTGTTCCTGCAGCAGCGTAGGAACGCCAGCTTTTTGCGCTGCTTTAAGGGTTGGGCCTGAAGCATATCCTCCCACACCGATTGCTATATCGGGTTTGAATTCCTTCACAATCTTGCGGGCTTTGGTGATGCTTTTCCATAATTTCATCAGCACCGGAACATTTTTGAAAAGATTCTTGCGGTTAAATCCTGCCACAGGAAGACCGGTGATTTCATAACCCGCGGCGGGCACCTTCTCCATTTCCATCCGATTGTCGGCACCGACAAAAAGGATATTGCAGTCCAGACGTCGTTTAAGCGCATTTGCTATCGAAAGAGCCGGAAAGATATGCCCTCCGGTTCCTCCGCCGCTGATGAGTATGTTATATTTTTCAGCCATTATTTGTATAGTTGCTTATGTTAGCTGCCTGAAGGTCTTCTGGAAGAGCCTTCATTTCAGCTTTAATTTCTTGTTTATTACCGCTTGTCACAGCATATCGGCTCACCGACAACATCATTCCTATTGCTGCCGACATGACCAATATCGAGGTTCCTCCCTTGGATATGAATGGTAGTGGCTGTCCCGACACGGGGAAGAGTCCGGTCACAATGGCCATGTGGACCAATGCCTGGAAAACTATCAGCACCGCGCATCCCATTATAAGGAAGGCAGGGAAAGCTCGCGAGCATTTATAGGCCACTCGCCCTGCACGAGCCACCAACAGCAGATAGAGCACCAACAGACAGCATCCTCCCACAAACCCGGTGTCTTCAATAATAATGGAGAAGATATAATCGGAGAATGCCAATGGAAGGCGTGCGCTTTCCCGGGAATTGCCCGGCCCTTGCCCCAAGACTCCGCCGTGGGCCTGGGCAAAATTTGAGAACACCACCTGACGGTTCATATCATCGATGGGATCGTCAGGACCGGTGCCTTCAAGCCAGCGCGACAGACGCCCTTTATGAGTCTCGGCACGTCCGGCTTCCCCTTTTTCTGTGGTCGCCGGTAGGCCGGCTGCCACCTGTTCTTTTCTCACCTCATCGAATTGAGAGGTGTCGGGGCGCATATATTTTACCATCATCAAGGCGCCGGCACACACCACATATACCAACATCACGGTCCAGAACTTCTTCCATTGGATTCCTCCAATTAGGAACATGCTGATGCTCACTCCCATCAGAAGAATCATATTGGTCAGACCGTTTTTCCAGAGCAGCGCACCGAACACCACAACCACTATTGCACATTGAATCACACCGCTATTGGTTACACCACCGGGTGCTTGATTCTTGGATAGGATTGCAGCCAAAAGGAGCACGGCGGCCAGTTTAATCATCTCAGCAGGCTGAATGGTCATACCGGCAATTCGGATTGCTCGTTGCGCTCCATTGATTTCTATACCCATCACCGACGACAGGACCAGCAATGCCAGCGAAAATATGGCCACTATCCACGCCATGCGTCGCAGCACGACATAGTGGGTTTTCTGTAAGCCTAACACTATTCCCACTCCCAACACCAGGAATATGCCGTGGCGAATCAGAGGGCTATAAACATTCGAGGCGGAAACCTCCGAACTCGAAGCGCTGAAAAGTTCAACCACGCTGATGAGAAGGAACATAATATATATTCCCCAGATATAAGGGTCAGGGCGCGAGGGTTTGGTGGCCTTCTTGGCGCGAGCGGCAGCCGCCGCTACCGCGGCAACAGCGCTTTCGGCCGGGGCGTTTTTATCTGTCTCTATTACCCGGCCGTCGATTGTTTCCCGGATGTCGAGTCCGGAATATTTATTTTGTGTGTCGCTCATATTCGATGATGGCTATTTAAACGTATGGTTAGCTTTTATTTTGTGGATGGCTTTGTTTCTTGAGATAATATCAGGACAATTTTTTCACTTCGGCTTTGAATTTCTCGCCTCGGTCTTCATAACTCTTAAAAAGGTCGAAACTTGCGCAGCAGGGTGACAGCAACACGGTGTCGCCCTCTTCTGCGAGACGGGCACACTCCTTCACTGCTTCTTCAATGGAATGGGTGTCGGCTATCTCCTTCACCTTCCCTCCGAAGAAGTCGAGAAGCTTCGCATTATCCTTTCCCATGCAGACAATTGCCTTAACCTTATCTTTTACAAGCTCCTCTATCTCTGTGTAATCATTTCCCTTGTCTTTCCCTCCGAGAATAAGCACTGTGGGTGTGGTCATGCTTTCGAGGGCATACCAGGTGGAATTGACATTAGTGGCCTTTGAATCGTTCACATATTTGACACCATTGACTGTGGCAACATATTCCAAACGATGCTCCACGGCTTCGAAATCCTCCAGGGCACTTCTGATTTTATCATCCTTTATGTTGAGGATTGAGGCAGAAAGGCCGGCAGCCATTGAGTTATATAGATTGTGAAGACCGCGAAGAGAGAGTTTGTCGCGAGGTATTTCCCACACTTCATTTGGCCCGATAAATTTCACTATGCCGTTTTCAACGTATGCCTTGCTGTCTTCCTGCTTAAATTCGCTGAAAGGCATCATCATGGCTTCGGTCTGTATTCTACGGATCTGTTCCCTCACGATTGGATCGTCTTGCCAATAGATGAAATAATCGTCGGATGTCTGGTTCTGAAGAATCCGGAATTTGGCATTGACGTAATTCTCCATCTTATGGTTGTAACGATCAAGATGGTCGGGCGTTATGTTCATAATCACTGCTATGTCGGCCTTGGAATCATACATAATCTCAAGCTAGTAGCTCGACAACTCAATCACGTAGTAATCGTGGTGTTCGCGCGCCACTTGCAGCGCAAGGCTTTTGCCTACGTTTCCTGCCAAGCCCACGTTCAAGCCTGCTTTTTTAAGAATATGATATGTGAGGAGAGTGGTGGTGGTTTTTCCGTTGGAACCGGTGATGCAGACCATACGGGCATTGGTATATCTGCCGGCAAATTCTATTTCCGACAGAACAGGTATCCCTTTTGCCGCTATCTTCTCAACCATTGGTGCGTAGGGAGGGATACCGGGACTTTTCACCACTATGGTGGCATCAAGGATGCGGTTTTCAGTGTGTTGTCCCTCTTCAAATTCTATGCCCTCCTCTATAAGGACATTTCTATATTTTTCAGGGATTGTTCCCATATCGCTCAGGAAGACTTCCATCCCCTTCTCTTTTCCAAGGATGGCAGCGCCTACGCCGCTCTCTCCACCTCCGAGCACTACAAGTTTATCCATCTGCTTTTATATTTTTAGCCTTTAAGTCTTATCTTAAAAGCGTTGGTTTCTATCTTATTTTTAATGTAACGAATGTCAGCACGGCCAACAATATTCCAACAATCCAGAAGCGTGTCACTATCTTGGATTCCGGGATTCCTCTGGCAGGTTTTGCCCATAACACCTTTGCTCCCGGGTCGGCATCTTTTTGGAAATGATGATGCAACGGTGTCATCTTGAATATGCGTCGTCCCTCGCCATATTTTCTTTTCGTATATTTGAAATATCCCACCTGCATCATCACCGATACATCTTCGAGGAAGAATATAAGGCAGAGCAATGGAATGAGGAGTTCCTTTCTGATGAGGATGGCGAACACTGCTATGATTCCTCCTAAAGTGAGACTTCCGGTGTCGCCCATGAACACTTGAGCCGGGAAGGCATTATACCATAGGAAGCCCACCAAGGCCCCGATGAAGGCGGCTGCATATACACATAGTTCCTCCGACCCCGGGATATACATTATATTAAGATATGTGGAGTAAATGACATTGCCTCCCAAATAGGCCATTATCAGCAGTGACACCCCTATTATTGCCGACGTTCCGGCGCATAATCCGTCAACTCCATCGGTGAGGTTGGCTCCGTTGCTAACTGCGGTCACTACAATTATAACAACCAATACGAAAACAAGCCAACCAAGAGTTTGAGCCGCCTCTTTGTTTTTCACCCATCCTGTGAGCCATTCGTAATTGAAGTTATTGTTCTTAACGAATGGAATTGTGGTCTGGGGTGATTTTATCTCATCTTTTGATACCACAATTTCTGTTTGGTGGCTATCCACATTCTCCACTTCAAAGTTTTCGCTCATCACGATATCGGGTGAAAGCCACATCGTGATACCCACAAGCAGACCAAGACCAACCTGGCCTGTCACTTTATATTTTCCCTGAAGTCCATCTTTATTGTGGAATTTTATCTTTCTGTAATCATCGAGAAATCCAATGATTCCCATCCAGAGAGTTGCCACAATCATAAGAAGCATATAAATGTTGGAAAGGTTGCCGAAAAGTAGGCATGGCACAAGAATGGAAAGGATAATAATCACTCCTCCCATTGTCGGGGTCCCCTTTTTCTGCATCTGTCCTTCGAGTCCGAGGTTGCGTATCTCTTCCCCGATCTGCATCCTCTGAAGACGACGGATAATCTTATGACCGAACACCAATGCTATCAATAATGCCAAAGAGAAGGCCACTCCCGACCGGAAGGTGAGATAGCTCATCAGATTGTGCCCCGGGAAATTCCATCCTTCCCAATGTTCCAATAAGGCGTATAACATTTTGGGTTACTTTTTATTTCAAGATTAATCTTGTGGCAGCCCTATTTATCCTGGGCCCTCAAGATTAATCCTTTTCTTCATTCTTAAAATCCCTCTCTCACTTCTTCACGGTCATCGAAATGGTGTCTCACTCCTTTCACCTCCTGATAAGTCTCATGTCCTTTACCGGCCACGAGCACCACGCTTCCGGGTTTAGCCATTCTAAGGGCAGTTCGGATTGCTTCGCGACGGTCGGTGATGCAGATTGTGCGTCGAAGTTCTTCAGAAGTAAGCCCGGCCTTCATGTCGGCGATAATAGCCTCCGGCTCTTCATCGCGGGGGTTATCGCTGGTGAGGATGAGGAGGTCGCTGCGACAGGCTGCCTCGCGTGCCATCATGGGGCGTTTGCCATGGTCGCGGTTTCCGCCGGCACCCACCACTGTGGTGATCTCTCCACCGGCTCCCACTATCTCGCGGATGGTGTCGAGCACATTCACCAACGCATCGGGAGTGTGAGCGTAGTCCACTATGGCTGTTATGTCATTGCCTCCACGGATTGTCTGGAAACGTCCTGCCACCGGAACCAACTTACTCATATTCACCAACACCTCCTCTTCGTTGAAGCCCGTAAGGATAGATGCTCCATAGACGGCTGTGAGGTTATAGGCATTGAAGCGCCCTGTGAACCTAACCTCCACTTCATGGTTATTGAGCATCAGTAAGGTTCCGTCAAGGCGGGTTTCGAGTATTTTGCAGCGGAAATTAGCGTCGCTGCGGAGAGAATAGGTATATTTGCGTGCCTTGGTGTTCTGGATCATATAGGCTCCTGCCTTGTCGTCGGCATTAACAAGAGCAAAGGCATCGGCCGGGAGCATATCGAAAAACATCTTCTTGGCATTCATGTAATTCTCCACTGTGCCGTGATAGTCGAGATGGTCGCGTGTAAGATTGGAGAAGACTCCGCCTGCAAAGGTCAGACCGGCGATGCGGTGTTGTTGTGCGGCATGTGATGACACCTCCATGAAGGCATAGTCGCAGCCCGTTTCAACCATCTCGGCAAGAAGGGAGTTAAGAGTCAGAGGGTCGGGAGTGGTATGAGTGGCCGGAACCATGCGGTCGTGGATATAATTGCAGACTGTGGAGAGAAGTCCGGCTTTGTAGCCCTCAAGTTTGGCCATTTCATAAAGAAGAGTGGCAGTGGTTGTTTTTCCGTTGGTGCCGGTCACACCGACGAGTTTGAGTTTGGCCGACGGATTGCCGAACCATGTCGATGCAAGCTGTCCTAAAGCCACGCTCGAATCTTTGACGCGTATATAGGTAACACCCTTCTCAAGCGAAGCCGGGAGGTCTTCACACACTATGGCTCCGACATGGGTCGAAGCAACCACCGGGATATACTTGTGGCCATCGGTTGTGACTCCGCGAACTGCTACAAACATCCCCTCTTTGCGAACTTTGCGAGAGTCGCTCTGAAGGTCAACTATATTCTTGTCTGTATCGCCTATCACCTCAAGGGTTGCTATCCCTTTCAGGAGGTGAGATAATTTTACTGCCATTGCTCCTTTATTTTATTGCTTCAGCAAAAATAATAAATTTAATTGCCGAATTATGTCGTTGGTTAAAAAAATTCGCTAAACTTTGAGTGTGAGAGTCATTGTCATTCCCTTTTTGAGAGGCGTGCCTGCCTCTACGGATTGGGCTCTCACTATACCGCTTCCTTTGAGGCGCACCTCAATTCCCGACTGTTCAAGAATCTTTACAGCCGTCGGAGCGTCGTAGCCTATCACGCTTGGAACAGCTCCTGCCGAGGGGGGAGTGGGACTCTTTACTCTTTTCACTCTTTCGATATTCAGGTTTTTGGAGAGTTTGTTAGCATCGAAAGTCTGGGAGGCGGCCAGCACCGGGCGGCTCTCTTTGCGCTCGGAGGAATAGGTGGAAGAATTGTCGAGCAATCCGCGCGAATACATCTTCACTGCCATGTTCTTCACCACCTGTCCGGAAGTCTTGTTGGCTGAATTTCCTCCATTGGCCAATACAAGCGCGATGCAGCTGTATTTGGGCTCTTCGTAGGGGAAGAACCCGGCAAAGGCATAGCGACGCTTTGCTTTGTTATACACCCCTCCCTCCACGGGATAGGCCGTTCCGGTTTTCCCAACAACCATCACACGGTCGTCGCGCACGAGTTTGGCTGTGCCATGGTCGCCCCAAACCACTTCCTTTATACATTCTCTCACCTTGCGTGCCGTTTCTTCCGAGCAGATACGGTCGCGGATATATTGAATCGGAATCACCGAATCGCGCCCCTCTTCATCTATAAGACCTTTCACCAAGTGGGGCCGAACATATTTTCCCCCATTTGCTATGGCATTATATACCGAGAGAGTGAAAAGCGGCGGAAGCTCCGTGTTGTAGCCGTAGGCCTGGCGAGCAAGGTCGAGATGACGCGCTGTCATGGTGATGTTGTTCCCTTTGGAATCTTTTGGAAGCAGCTTACGGATGCGGGGCGTGCACTCTCCGGCAATACCAGAACGTATAGGCTCAAAGAACCCCATTCCGGCCAAACGGTCGTAGAATTTTGCCGGGTTCGATTCATAACCTCGGAAAATCACTCGGGCGATTCCGGGGTTTGACGACTGCTCTATCACCTGTTTCATCGTCTTCATGCCGCTGCCGTGAGGGTCGCTGGTTTTCTGGAAAGGGGCGCAGCTCACCATGTCGGTCACGTTCTTAACCAAACCGTCCTCAAATGCTATCATCAGAGAAATAGGCTTCATCACCGAGCCCGGCTCGAAGGGGAGCACCGCACGGTTAAGAGCCTCGCCGTAGGTGCCGTCGTCAAGAAGTTCGATGTTGGAGATGGCTTTGATTTCGCCTGTGGCCACTTCCATCAGAATTGCTGTGCCCCACTCGGCGTTTGCTCCCGAACATATATTGTAGAGTTCCTCTTCAAGCATATCCTGAAGATCGATATCAATAGTGGTCCGAATGTCATAGCCTCGTTGAGGAGGAGTGGCCACCCAGTTGGTGATGCCATTGGTCAGAGCCACTTTTTTTGCCAGTCCGGGCTTGCCATAGAGAAGAGTGTCAAGGTCTTTTTCAAGTCCAGAGTAGCCATGAATCTCTCGCGTTTTCTCATTCTCGTTCACTCGCCCTATGCTTCGGTAGGCCATCTTCCCATAGGGATACATTCTGACTTTACGTTCCTCCTTATAGAGAGGATTGCGAAATCCTGAGCCCTTAAATTCCTTCATAAAGGGGAAGGTCTTGATTTTCTCGAAATCCTCCATTGTCCCTTTCTGCACAAGACGCAAGGCACGCGGACGTTTTTCGTGGGGTTTGTCGAGTTCCTTTTTCAGGCGCGTATGCCATGAGTATTTGGCAAGCGTGTCGGGGTGTTGGCGCAGATTAGCCACCCGCGGATAATAAACATCCAACGAATCGGCCAAGGAATCCACCTTCTCCCAGGGAATGCTTTTTAGACTTTTTATCTTATTGTGACGAAGGTCGATTTTTATGTCATAAACCTTCAGGTTGCAAGCAAGGATATTGCCATTGTCGGCCAGGATGTTTCCACGTTCGGGCGCAATAGTGTCCACCTTTGACAGCTCCGACTTAGCGCGGTCGTTCCATGCGCCGGCGTCAATCACGGTGGTCTTGAACATGCGGAATACAACCAAGATGCTGAAAAGCACAAACCCGATGCAGATTAGTCCGTAGCGAAATAGTATATGTTTTTTATTATTCTGTTTTGCCATTTAAATTTTAATCTTTGCAGATTCCCTTTTTTCCATCTTTTCTCAATTATTCATCCCTCAGTTCGTAAGGAGGCTGGTCCTGATATTGGAGGTCGAGTCCTTTTTCAGCCACCATCTTGCGCATCTCCGTTTCGCGTATCAGCGACATATATCTTGCTTTCTCCTGCAATTTCTCGCTTTCCACGCGCTGGAGCTCCTTGTTGAGCTGCTTGATTTCGCTCATCTTGGTTTTTGTTTTATAGCGCAATCCCATCAGGGAAATAACAGCCACTACAAAAATCAGCATGAGCCAAGCATGGGTCTTGAAAAATTCAAGGCTCACCGATCTTCCGTAGCGAAGCTCGCTCATCCAGCCGGTGCCACCATGTTCTTTCTTATCTTTTTTCTTCTCTTTTTTATCTTTAGCCATTTCAATAATCGTTTCTGCTGCCTGAAGCTACTTCTGAAGTTTTCTTACCCTCAGATTTTCTCTGCTATTCGGAGTTTTGCGCTTCTGCTCCTCGGGTTGCGTTCTATTTCCTCTTCTGAAGGCACTATCGGACTTCGTGTCACCGACCTCCAGGGAGTGGAAACCTTTCCGAAGAAATCTTTATCCTCCACCCCTTCCACATTGCCGGTCTTAATAAAATTCTTTACCATCCGGTCTTCAATCGAATGATAGGTGATTATGGCGAGGCGCCCTCCGCTTTTGAGTTCGCGTTGTGAGGCCTCAAGGAAATGCTTAAGCGAATCCATCTCACCGTTCACCTCTATCCTCAATGCCTGAAACACTTGGGCAAGCTCTTTCTTCTCCTGTCGGGGATTTATTGCCTTTTTCACTGCTTCGGCAAGCTCGAAAGTGGTGGCAATCGGTTTCTTGGAACGCGCTTCGGTGATGGCTCGCGCCACAGCGAAGGGTTTCTTCAGATCGGTAAATGTGCGGAATAAAGCGGTAAGCGCATTCTCATCATATTCGGCTAATATCTCAGCTGCTGTTTTTCCGCCGGCTTGGTTCATGCGCATGTCGAGAGGGGCATCGCTGCGGAAGGAGAAACCACGCTCTGCTGAATCGAAGTGATGAAACGACACCCCCAAATCAGCCAAAATCCCGTCCACTCCCTCTTCGCCGTGATAACGCAGGAAGTTTGACAGGTAGCGGTAGTTGGAATGAACAAATGTAAAGCGCTCATCATCGGGCACATTTGCAAAGGCATCCATGTCGCGGTCGAAGCCGTAGAGCCTGCCGTCGGCGCCTAAGCGTGAAAGGATTCCACGTGAATGGCCGCCTCCTCCAAAGGTGACGTCAACATATACACCACCAGGCTTTATATCAAGGCCGGAGAGTGCTTCTTCAAATAGTGCGGGTATGTGGTATATTTCTTCGCTCATCCTTGCTCTTTTTTTATCGGGGGCGTTTCTGCCAACTCCTTTCCGACAGGGGAGATATAGTGAATTTGCAAATGTAAATTTCGCCTCTTGATTTTGATTTGTAAAGTTAGCTATTTTTTGCCAACAATACATTATTAATGAGCGCTCTTTAAATTTTTTTTTCAAAAAACTTATCAACAGGGTTTGTTGGGCATTATCTTGCTTTGATAATTCTCAATTGTATTTTCATAAACTTTCATTATTTTGGTTGCCATATCTTCTGCATGAAACTGTTGGGCATATTCTTTCCCTGCCTCCCCCATCATTCTGGCTGCTGCCGGGTCGCTGAGAATTGAATGGATGGCCTGCACCATCTCCACCGGACTATCGGGATCAATATAGAGCGTGTCGGGGCCTCCGGCCTCTTCAAGGCAGCTGCCGGTGGCTGCTATTACCGGGCGGCGACTCTCTAAGGCTTCCAATACGGGAATCCCAAAGCCTTCATAGCGTGATGGATAAACCACTATTTCCGCCGCTTGATTCACTCCCGGGAGATCTTTGAACGGCAGCCCTTCGATAAACCGTATCCGGCCTGTAACCCCGCTCTCTTCTGCCAACCGCTCTATATATCTTTTATAGCATTTACTCTCTTTGCCCACAACTACCAAGCTCATGTCGGGCGAGATATTGCTTAATGCCCTTACTGTCACCTCCAGGTTTTTGCGCTTCTCTATGGTGCCAACCTGGAGGATATATCTCTGGGGAAGGTTAAGCCTCTGGCGCAGGGCCTTCAGTTCATCTTCGCTCCATTGACGTCCGAACTGCGGGTCGCAGCCCTGATACACTACTGTAACCTTCTCCGGTTCTACTCCATATAGCTCCACCACATCATCTTTGGTGCGCTGCGAAACTGCTATGATATGGTCGGCATTGCGGCAGCTGCGCCCGTATTTGAAGTCATAAATCTTGCGATCAATAAGCCCGTAACATTCAGGCAATCTTCTGTAAATCACGTCGTGGATAGTGACAACGGATGGAACTCCTGCCGAACGGATATTCAGCGGAAGCTCGTTGCTCAGACCATGGAAGATATCTGTTTTATCAGCGCGTAGATGATTGGTGATTCCAAAGGTGCGCCAAAGACTCCCTTTGAGTCCTTGCGGGGCCGGATAGCGAAATTCGACATTGGGAAGGCTCTTAATCTTATCGAGCCTCGGATTATCGCGAAGTTCGGGAATATAAAGCAGAAGGGTATCGGCCGGATAAGTTTCGGCGATACCCTCAATCACGAGCCGGGAATAATTTCCCAGCCCTGTCATATTATTTACAGCTCGTTTTCCGTCGTAGCCTATTCTCATTGTAGTTGAAATTAAAGAAGTTGTGATTCTCCCCCCGGTCTGCCCAAATTTAGGCGGAGAAGATAAGGCGATGGATTCGGGGCTTAATCTTAAGAAGCGAATCTACGCCTAACACCGCCAGCACGATGGCTAAGGAAATGGCTCCGACAATGGGGATTTCAGCCCATGCGCCGGCTTTTATTCCGCTCACAAGCCAGGGAAGATCAGCCTCTTTCATTATGCGGATAATGAAATAGTGGAGCAGATAAATAGGCAAAGTGTTCTTTCCGATAAATTTTAGAAGCCTCCCTATGGCGGCGTGTCCGTTGAAAAAGCGGCGCATATAAAAGAAGAGAGTGATAGAGAAGAGAATCCCGGTGCATGCCGCTCCATAGAACGCCCATAGAGGCACACGAAAACGGGGAGTGAAATAGAACACGACCCCTGTTGCAACCACCACTATGATTCCAGAGATGTTGCGACTAAGCAATTGCCATAGTTGGCGGTCGAAGGCACGGACGGCGGCTCCAAGATAGAAGAAAACTTGATATTTTGTGAGATGAGTAAGGCTCAAAAATTCACATGCCGCCTTCAGTTCTTTCGGGCTCTGAGCTGTCACATTGGTGGAATAAAACCATTCAATCACTCCACAAAGGGCTGCTATTCCCAAGAAGATCAGACCCTGCTTATTTTTAGAAACCTTATATCTCGACAAGAGGTAATTTATCACTGCAAACACGCAAAACACCTCCACTAAAACGAATGTGAACCAATATCCAGATTTGAATTCGCTCACTCCATTAGTGGTGAAGGATTTGAATATCCCTCTGAAAAGTTGCGCTAAATCGGTGTAATAACCGTAATAGGTCACCTCGAAAACTATGAAGGAAGTGAAGATTATCAGGGTGGGGAGCAATTGCTTATGCCAGCGGTTGCCAAGACGTTTCTTGAGTTTCGAGCGGTCGTAGTTGAAAGAATAGGCAAAGAAACCGCTGATGAAAAAGAAGAGAGGCATCCTGAAAAGCTGGAGGGTCATGGCTGTATATGTTGTTACATTCAGACTCATAACCAATACATGCCAATACACAACCAATATCATTGTCAGGCCGCGCAGGCCGTCGATAAAGTCAAGTCGTCCGTCGATATTTCCGGCCCCGTTGCCACAACCGGGCGCAAATAGGAAATCACGGAGGGATAAAAAGTAATTTCTGATGTTTAAAGTCATTTTCATATTTGAGAAGAGTTAATGAGAATGCTCATCCTTTTGAAACGACACCATTAAATTTTTATTGTATAATCTATTGTATATTTATAGCCGTAATTGTAACTTTGCATCAGATTTCAATTACTTATGGAACTGATCAAGCATGAATGCGGAATAGCTATGATCCGCCTCCTCAAACCTCTTTCCTATTATGAGGAGAAATATGGCACAGCGATGTATGGTCTCAACAAGCTCTACCTCATTATGGAGAAGGAGCATAACCGAGGACAGGAGGCGGCCGGTGTCGGCTCTGTCAAGCTCAACGCCACCCCCGGTCATGAATACATCTTCCGCGAGCGTGCTCAAGGTTCGGATGCTATTCAAACAATTTTTGCTGCTATCGGGGCTCAGATTGATGAGGCGCGCAGAAGAGGGGATTCAGTAGAAGACACCCCTTTCCTTGGGGAAGTGTATATGGGGCATCTCCGCTATAGCACCACCGGGCGCTCAGGGATGAGTTATGTTCACCCTTTCATGCGACGTAACAATTGGTCGGCTCGTAATCTCCTGCTTTGTGGAAATTTCAATATGACCAATGTTGACGAGATTTTCGAGCAAATCACGGCTGTTGGCCAGCATCCCCGTCTTTATGCCGACACTTTCCTTCTTCTCGAACAGCTCGGACACGCTCTCGACCGGGAGAATGAGCGACTTTTTGAAATTCATAATTCTGCCGGACTCACCGGTCTTGAACGCTCCGCTGCCATAGCCCGCGACCTTAATGTCTCCAATATGCTTCATCGGTGCGCTCCATCTTGGGATGGCGGTTACGTGATTTGCGGCATTGTCGGTAATGGAGATATGTGGGCCATGCGCGATCCTAATGGTATCCGCCCGGCTTTCTATTACCGCGATGATGAGATTGTGGTTGTGGCCAGTGAGCGCCCTGTGATTCAGACGGCTTTTGATTTGCAGGTGGAGGATGTGAAAGAACTCCTTCCTGGTGAAGCTATAATTGTTGACCGAGATGGCTCCTCAAGAATCGAACAGATTCTCCTTGCCGGTGAGAACAAGCGATGCTCTTTTGAAAGAATTTATTTCTCACGCGGCTCAGACCGGGATATCTATGCTGAGCGCAAGCAGTTAGGTAAGAACCTTGTGCCGCAAGTGCTTAAGGCAGTAAATAATGACATCGACAAGACTGTAATCTCTTTTATTCCTAACACTGCAGAGGTGGCCTTCTATGGGCTTGTAGAGGGAATAGAGGAAAATCTTATCAAGCATAAAATCGAGGAGATTCAACGCCTTTCTTCAATAGGAGCCCTGACTGATGCCAATATTCGTGACGTGTTGGCACATCGTGTTCGCAAGGAAAAGGTGGCTATTAAGGATATAAAGTTGCGCACCTTCATCGCCGAGGGCAACACTCGCAACGATTTGGCTGCTCACGTTTATGATATCACCTACGGTTCGATAAATCCGGGCGTTAACCTTGTAGCCATCGACGACAGTATAGTCAGGGGAACCACCCTCCGCGAGTCGATTCTTCGCATTCTCGATCGTCTTTCCCCGCGTAAGCTCATAATAGTTTCATCATCGCCACAGGTTCGTTATCCCGACTGCTATGGCATCGACATGAGCCGTATGTCGGAATTTATCGCTTTCAAGGCTGCCATTGAGCTTCTTAAAGAGAGGGGGATGAGCTATGTGATAGATTCCGTGTATCAGAAATGCAAGGCGCAGGAGAATCTTCCCAAAGAGGAATGTGTGAACTATGTGAAAGAGATTTACGCTCCCTTTACAGATGAAGAGATTTCAGCCAAGATAGCCGACCTCTTGCGTCCCGAAGGAATAAAATCGGAGATAGAGATTGTATATCAGACCGTAGAGAATATGCACCGTGCCATTCCCGGTCATCCCGGCGACTGGTATTTCACCGGCGACTACCCCACTCCCGGCGGCAACCGCCTCGTCTCCAAAGCCTTCATCAACTACTACGAAGGCCGAGTGAATGCAAGATAGGAGCTATTCTATCTTTCACATTGCAGCAATCTTTTCAGCCAGATCGTTCATGTGAAGGCATAGTTGGCGCGATAATGGGGTTTTATAGGGTTCCCTAAGAGAGATTATTAGCAAGCGGCCTGACGAGCATAGTTCAAAATCATGGGCGGCTGGTTTGAAGCGTTCAGGGAAGCTTTCATGTGTGATTAGGATTATACTCCCATTTAGTTCTTCCACTTTCCTCCTGATGGCCTTTTCTGCTGGTGATATGAATGGTGAGACTATTATGGTTCCTCTTCCAGCTTCCGAAAGCCAATACTCCTCCTTTTGTGCTCTCTCCACAGAGGAGAATTTACGGCTTATTTTAACCGCTTCTTTGTCAGGATTACGCAAAAGGAAAAGATTGCCATAGGCTTCGTATTCTACATTATCAATTTTTAGGTTTCTGATGCGTCTGAAGAATTGAGGAAACTGGATTCGCATTGCAAGCCGATGAGGATTCTCACGAATATATACGAAGAGAGAATCCAATTTCCGTTTCAGTAGCAATGGCTTGTCGCAATAACCGGGTTCAAAAATCTCTTCTGGTTGAATTATATTTTGTCTCTCTGTTGGATAGTTAATATTTTTTACTGAAGGGTTATTATTCCCTGGTAGTTGGTTATTATTCCCTGGTAGTTGGTTATTATTCTTTGATGATTGGGGTAGATTAGAATAAGATGCAGCTATATTTCTTACTAATTCCTCCATATAATAATCCAGATGGTAGTCCGACCAATCTTTGACTCGTAGAAGGATGTGGACATGGTCGGGCATCACTACGAACTGATAAATCTGCAATATTGGGTAAATTCGTTGTATCCCTATAATGGATTTAGCAATGATCTTCCCTAAAATAGATTCTTCAATATAGGCACATCCTCTATTTCCCGGCGCAATCCTTGCGTCACCTCTCACCACGCCGAAATTCTCCATATCTTCCTTTTTTCTCATGATGATATGGTAAATGAAAGGAGCGAAATAATTATGCGCAAACGCTCGCTGATGAAATCTGGGAAGGGAAGGCTTTTGGCCATTAGAATTCGCCATCGGAATAGGAAATTTAAAGAGAATAAGCATTAATTTAACACCCAAAGACAAACGGATGATAACGCATCCCGAAATGATTGGGGCTTGGAATATGAATGGCACCCAAAGACAAACACGCCTTCAAAGGAATTGTTTGTCTTTGGGTGCTATTATTTATAGATTATTCCCACTCGATAGTTGCTGGTGGTTTGGAGGAGATATCATAGACTACGCGGTTGATGCCGCGGACTTTGTTGATTATCTCATTGCTTGTCTTGGCAAGGAATTCATAGGGCAGATGAACCCAGTCGGCTGTCATGCCGTCGGTGGAAATGACGGCGCGGAGAGCAACACAGCTTTCGTAGGTGCGCTCATCGCCCATCACGCCTACACTCTGAACCGGCAAAAGCATCACGCCTGCCTGCCAAACCTGATCGTAAAGGCCGGCTTCTCTAAGACCGTTGATGAAGATTGCGTCAGCCTCCTGAAGAATACGGACCTTCTCCGGAGTCACTTCGCCAATTATACGGATTCCAAGCCCCGGTCCCGGGAAAGGATGACGACCCAACAACAGGGGATCCATATTCATCTCTTTTCCAACTCTGCGAACCTCATCCTTGAAGAGCAACCGCAAAGGCTCAACAACCTTCAGATTCATCTCTTCGGGCAATCCACCAACATTATGGTGGCTCTTGATTGTGGCCGATGGTCCCTTCACTGAGCAACTTTCAATCACATCAGGATAAATCGTGCCCTGAGCCAACCAGTTGGCATCCTCAATCTTCTTAGCCTCGGCATTGAAAACCTCCACGAAATCGCGGCCGATAATCTTACGCTTTTTCTCAGGATCGGTAACGCCCTTCAGATCGTTGTAGAAACGCTCTGAAGCGTCCACACCAATCACATTCAGACCCATCCCTTTATAGGAATTCAAAACATCGTCAAACTCATTTTTGCGAAGCAATCCGTTGTTGACGAAGATACATGTGAGACGGTCGCCGATAGCCTTGTGTAGAAGCATCGCTGCTACCGATGAATCCACACCTCCTGAGAGACCGAGAATCACACGCTCATCGCCAATCTTCTTGCGGAGCTCATCCACGGTGGTCTCGATGAATGAAGCCGGACTCCAACTTCCGGAACATCCGCAAATGCCCAAAACATAATTAGCCAGGAGCTGCTTGCCATCGGTGGAGTGATACACTTCCGGGTGGAACTGTATTCCCCACGTCTGCTCTCCCTCGATATGATAAGCGGCAGCTTTTACATTTTCTGTCGAGCCGATTATCTTATAGCTTTCGGGAAGCTTGGTGATTGTGTCGCCATGGCTCATCCACACCTGAGTGGGGGAGGGGATATCCTTCATCAAAGGATCGGAAGGAGCAACCACTGTGAGCATGGCGCGACCATATTCGCGTGAGGGAGCGCCCTCAACTTCACCGCCATATTCATTAGCCAGAAGCTGAGCTCCGTAGCAAACCCCTAAGAGAGGAAGTTTACCCTTAATGGCGCTCAAATCAGGCTTGGGAGCATCCGCATCGCGAACTGAGGAGGGCGATCCCGAGAGAATCACTCCCTTAGTGTCGGCGTCAAGTTCCGGAATTTTATTGAAAGGGTGAATCTCGCAATACACATTCAGCTCACGAACCCTGCGGGCTATAAGCTGAGTGTATTGAGATCCGAAATCTATGATTAAT
>CAZXGU010000006.1:0-34651 GCA_964640375.1 uncultured Sangeribacter sp.
TAATTCTGATAACTCTGATAATTCTGATAACTCTGATAACTCTGATAATTCTAATGCCTCCGATGCCTCCGATGCTTCCGAACTCATTGAAGAAGTAATTGAAGAAAAGAAGCCTCGAGGAAGATGGAAATTCGTAATAGGGTTTGTGAGTGGACTTATCTTAGCTATGCTTTTTGCGGCAGCCGCCTATTATTTCTTTTTGCGTAAGCCGGTTGATAAGATTTTAGAAAATAAAGAAGAAATAGAAATTCCAGAGGCACCTGCGACAGATTCTATTGTCTCGGAGGAAATCATCCAGGGTGCAGATAGTAATCCAGCTGATAGTATTACAGCCCAGTCCAAGACGGTAGAAGCAGCACAGGAAGAATCTCCCATTGCAGATACCCAGCCTTCGGATAAAGTAGTGACCGACGTCATAGGTCCACACAATTACCTCACCACTATGGCTCAGCGGCATTATGGTGATTACAATCTTTGGGGTTACATATATGAAGAGAACAAAAGTTTCTTAGGTCATCCCGACCGTATTAAACCGGGAACTGAGGTCGTTGTTCCTCCACTTTCCAAATATGGAATTGACCCCAAAAATCCCAACGACATTCTCAAAGCCAAACGCTTAGGCGTAGAAATTTATAAACGGTTCAAGTAAGGGCACTGATTTGTGGATTAAAAATAGTGCTCAAATTGATTAAAAATAGTGCTTAAGTTTGGGAAGTTGGCACTGCATAAACTAAATAAATTAGCGCATAATAGAACTATTGATATTTGAGATATCAATCATCTTGAATTCTTTAAAGAATATCTCGCCAGGCAAGGTTGCCGGCGAGATATTCGTTTTTTTAAAAACCTAAGAACGAAAAAAATTTGCAGAATAGAAACAAAATCGTTACTTTTGCATTGTATTTAAAGAGCACCATAAAATTATGAAAGTATCGGAATTATTGAGGATCCTCGCTAAGTCCGGTTGTTACATCTATCGTCATGGAAGTAACCACGATATCTGGAAAAGTCCTATCACTGGTAAGACTTGCCCCGTATCGCGTCACAGGACAGAGGAGCTAAAGCCAAAAACTTTAGCAACAATTAAAGAAAAGTTGGGGATTTAATCCCCGGCTTTTTCCTCTCCCGGATCCTTTGTAGTTTTATGGTGCTTTTTAAATTCTTTTAAAATAGATATTATGAATATTACGGCTGTAATTGAACGAAATGACAATGGATATTACCAAATCTCCTCAAACGAGGAACTTGGTGATCACGGCTTGGGAGGCTATGGCTACTCGGCTTCCGAAGCAAAGTCCGATTTCCTTAAAAGCATTGAAGAGGCTAAAGAGATGATTTTAGAGGAGATGGGCACTGTTCCAAAGGAATATGAAGAAATCGAGGTGGAGTTCCGGTATGATCTCCCTTCTTTTTTCAATTATTTTGATTGGATCAATGTTTCTGCATTTGCAAAAAAAGCCGGTATAAACGAATCGAAGATGCGTGCATATAAATCAGGTATAGCCTCTGCTTCAGAGAAAACTATGGAGCGTATCTTCTCCACCATCAAGGCTATAGGAGCTGACCTATGTTCGGCTACATTATAGTAATTGCTTTTTAAATACACATCGAGGCGCGGAATGCAACAGCTTTCGCGCCTTTTATTCCCTTGAAGAGTATATTTTATATTTATGCTATGAAGATTATTACATACATTTTTGAGCAACAATAGGGAGAATTATTATCTTTCCTGTTAGATTATGTGTCGCAATTGGTGGCCGACATATTGGAAAACAGACTTTAAACTCAACAACTATGGCAAAAAGAAGCAGACTGAGAAAAGAATTATGGCTCCGCTGGGCGATATGGATAGCATGGGTGGTTTTGGGCCCGATAGTGTTATGGAACTGCTCGGAGCCCTTTTTATTGCTCTTGTTTCTTAGCTCAGTCTGGGTTCTTGGAGGCTGGTTTGGTTTCATCTTATGGGGTCCCGGCAAAATCCTCGGCCGAGTGTGGAACATCGACATCTTGAGGAAAGAAAGAATCAGGCAGCAATTTATTGAGGACTGGGAGATGATGAATCCCCGCTGGGTGCCGAGTCCACGGAGACGGCGCCATTGGATAAAGAAAATGAAATATTTTGCTGAAAGTTCCTATGTAGATGAAACCGGGGAGAGGATGTATGTGATGCCTCTGTTGTCTCAGCCCCTTCCGTTAGATTATTTTGAAGAGATAGCCGATTATGATTATTGGAAGAGTTATGTGGACATCTACATAGACTGGGATGAATTTAATGAATATTATCCCGAGACGGATAATTTCGCCGACTATGATAGCAAAAGCCGCTCGAAGATCGATCGGATGGAAGACGATATGTTGTATGGTAGAATTTTAAATGAGGGTGGAAGGTCGGGCAGAGATTACAGGGTGGTTCCGTCGCATGTCAGAAAATGGTTCCCGCCATATACGGCTGAAGATGGGCTGGTCACCGTGCATGAAGACACCATCGGGTCGGAAGGTTACGATGTGGATGCCTTCGACACCACGCGCGGTGACGATGAGATGTACGACTTCCCCGACGAGGATCCGGAAGACGATGAGGAAGAAGAGGAATACGATGACGATGACGATGACGATATCTATGACCCTTATTTCGACAAATATTATGACCGCCACATGCGGTGGATTCGGGAAATGAAACACCGGTGCAGATATGAGGGGGGCGGTCCAGCTGGAAAAGATGTATGGTCTTCACCTTATCTTTGGCAAAAACTTCCGTTAAATGATTTTGAATTTTATGCCGGATCTGAAACGTTTAATTACAGGGTTTCAAATTTTATAGATTGGGATCGATTTCGCGAAAATTTTCCAGATCTGGAAACCTGGGAAGACGATGAATAAGAGTAATATAGGTATAAATATAAGGAGTTCACAAAACTGTGAACTCCCGTTAGAGGTTCCAACCAGACCATAGGGGAGTAAGATGATTAGATATTTAGCTGTTTTTCGTGTCCTGTTTTGTATTGAAAAAGTATAATATATTGCCTATTGTGTCCAAATGGGAAAAGCAGCAAAATTTTATTTGTTTTTTTCAGCCATTAAATAGCTGATCATTCTCTCTTTTTCAGATATCAGCTGATCTTTTTCCTTCACTAATTTGCGGAGATAATCCAGCTCCATCTCAAGTTCCGATTTCGGCTGCTTCTCTTCCCAGAAGATAGCGGGCGACACTCCTAACACCTCAGCGATTGCCTCAAGGGTAAGAGTTGAGGTGCTTCCGTTTCTTATTATCCCTTGCAGGGAGCTCTCCCTGCGGTTTACGCGTCGAGACAACTCACGAATAGATATATTTTTCTCTTCGCATAACTTCCTGATTAAAGCCATGTTTGCCATGATTCAATATTTTATTAACAAAATTTAACTACGATTTAATTGTATAGTATATTATTTAAAACTACATTTGCATTGTAAATATATATAATTAATAACAAACTTGCAAAAATAATGGCAAATAAAAATTCCGAAATATTGAAAAATTGGTTTCTGACCATTCGCCCAATTGATCGAAAGCAAGTATTCAAACGACTATACGAAGAGACCCTTGCCTCTCCTACTACCCTCAACAACTGGCGATATGGCAGTGCGCGCATTCCCCTTGCTGCCATGCGCGACATCAACAAAGTGACAAAAGAATATTCGGGATATGAAATATTTGAGATAGTCCGACCGGAGGCGTCCGCTGAGGCGTAAGCAGTAGGTTCGTCCTCCGGGAGGGCTTTTTAGTCCTTCCTCTCTTCTCGATTATAAATCATTTTTGCAAGCCCTTCGGATTCTCATAGATATCCGCAATCGGGGGGGGGTAGATAGTACCCCGGATCATCAACCTTAAAAAGCTCTCCACCAACCTCACGACATGATCACAGCAGAACAGCTATATCAGGCAACCGACAACGGGCTTGACATCATCACCCTTCATTTCCCGGAAGCTCGAAGATGTGCCGAAACAAAGGGACATTTCAAATACAGGCCGAATGAACGCACCCCCTCGGCCTCTGTCCGCCTCTATTCGACCACCGGAGGCCAGAAGGTTTGGAAGGTTACAGACTTCGGAGGAGAAGGCGTGGCCTTGTCGCCTATCGATGTGCACATGGAGGCAAACAACTTCAATTTCGTTGAGGCGCTTCTCGACCTTGCTGCCATCTTCAATGTGGCCGACTCTTCGGTTCGTCCTGAGAACCGTCCCGACATACGTAAGCAACCGGCCACTGAAGAGCAGGAAGACGGCAAAACCTATTGGGAGATCGACCAGGAGTTTACCGAGGCAGAATGCCGGATTATGGGTCCTCGTGTAAAGAAGGAGCATCTGAAGGCCTTGAACTGGTATAGGGTAAAATATCTGGTAAGCGTCAAGAACCGGGAAGCCACCTATAAATACAGCAATGAGAATTATCCCATCTTCATGCGTGAATGCTGGTTTGACGATAGTTCTAAAAAACGCGACCGCTTTTATAAAATCTATGAGCCCTGCAATTTCGACAAGCGGTGGCGCTTCCAATATCAGCCTAAAGACAAGAAACCCCAACGTTACACCAACGGTCTCCATGAGCTCCGGAAGGCTTGGATTGACTACAACGAGAAAGAACGTGAGCTTTTCGAGATGGACCCCGACAATGCCAAGGAGCATTATAAAGACAAAAAGCTACCAGAAGTCATTATCTGTTCCGGAGAGCGTGACTCCCTTTGCGTCCGATCCTTAGGCTATAATCCCGTTTGGTTCAACTCCGAAACCTACAAGATAAGCGAGGAAGAGATAGCCGAGCTCCGGAAATATGCCGAAATCATTTATAATATTCCCGACATCGATGATACCGGAATAATCAAAGGCACGCAGCTCGCTCTCAAGTATATCGATATCCGGACAGTATGGTTGCCGGAAAGTTTAAGGAAATTCCGTGATTCCCGTGGAAATTCGCGCAAAGATTTCCGCGACTGGATGGAGATGCACCAAAGCAATAAGGATTTCCGGAAACTTCTCAATTGCGCCGACCCGGCACAGTTCTGGAATTGGTCTCTAAATCTCAAAACCGGAGCAAGCAAATATTCGCTTGAGCTCTCTTCCCTTCATGCCTTCCTCAACCTCAATGGCATTTATGCCCTCAAAGAGGAGAACGTGGCCAATACGCGGTTTGTAAAGATCACCGACAATATCGTCAAGCTCATCACTCCCCGTGAGGTCAGGGCTTTTGTATCGAGATGGGCCGACGCCTCCGGACAGCCCAAGCCCATCCGCTCCCTGATACTCTCCACAAATTACCTTGGAGCAGGCGCGCTGGATGCCTTGCGCGACATCGACCCCGACTTCTCCAATTCAACCCCACACTCTCAATTCTTCTATTTCCCCGGCTTTGCCATAGAAGTTACCGGGAAAGATTTTATTAAGCACAACCTTTCCACACAGCCCTCCGGGAAATATTGCTGGGAATCAAAGGTGATCAATCACAATATAAAAATATTGGATGCGATGTTTGAGGTGGAATGTGCCGGCGACGGCCTTCAGAGTGAAGACTACATTCTCGATGTCAAAAACACGGCCTCACCCTTCTTCTGTTATCTTATCAACTCCTCCCGGCTCTATTGGCGTCAGGAATTGGAATATGGATGGGAAGACCTTGAGAGCGAGGAAGCCAAGGCGTATGCCAAGGAGCATAAATTCGATATTGCCGGGCCACGCCTTTCCGAAGAGCAGATCCAGGAGCAGAAGCAATGCCTTCTGTCAAAGATATTTTGCATCGGCTATATGTGTCACCGCTACAAATCCCTTTCCCGGGCGTGGGCTCCCTTCGCAATGGATAACTTCATAGGCAAGAATGGAGAATGTAATGGCCGGTCGGGAAAGTCTCTTTTGTTCTATCTCCTTGGGCGCGTAATTAACCGCGTCACCCTCAATGGGAGGAACAAAGACCTTCTAAAGAATGAGCATGTTTTCGAGCAAGTGTCAAAGCATAGCGATATGATCCTTGTAGATGACTGCTGCCCCGAACTGAATATCCGCGATTTCTATAACTATATATCTGGAGACATGACTGTCAACCCAAAGCATGTGGGAATCTTCACCCTCGCCTTTCTGGAATCTCCTAAATTCGCCTTTACCACCAACTATGTGCCCCGGGAGTTTTCCCCCTCAAGTCGGCAGCGTCTCCTCTACCTTCTCTTCGGCGATTACTACCATGCTCAGTCGGAAGATAATGACTACCTGGAAAACCGGAGCGTGCATGATGATTTCGGCAAAGACCTCATGTCGTCGGAATACACGGAGAAGGAATGGGAAGCTGATATAAATTTCATACTTCAGTGCACACGCTTCTATTTATCTATAAGCCACCTCAATATAAAGATAGAGCCCAAGATTGGCAATATACTCTTCCGCAAGCATCTCAACGACATGAGCGACAGCTTCCGCGACTGGGCCGAAACATATTTTGCCAAGGGGAGCGACCATCTCGATACGCTTATCATACGGGCTGAAGCCTTTGAGGATTACAAGAGAGTGTCGGGCGTGAGAACAACCACCATGGCCACCTTTACACGCGCCCTGAAAGGATTCTGCTATACCTGTCCCTATATCGACGAACTCAACCCGAAAGAATACCATAACTCAGGCTCGCGAATCCTTAAGCGCGTCGATTACGAAGGCTCCAAGAAACAGATGGAGATGCTCTATATCCGGACCAAGCCCGAAGAGGAGGAAGAAGGGGAGAGCGAAGCTTCAGAGCCGGAAGAGGAAAAATCCCACTTCGACACGGCCAATCCCGCCCACTGGGTTTCCTACGAGGAGTGGGCGAAAAAGAATAATATAGAATCATAATTTTTTATTAAATATATTATTTATTCGTATAGTGTATAAAATATTATTATATTTGTAGTGGAAATAATTCTATAACATTTAATTAAATCAAAGTATGAGCACAATTAAAGTGGGAACCGTGAATGGCATAGCCATCACAGCGTTCCAGAAAGGAGATGAATATCTCGTGCCTATCAAACCTATTTGCACCGCTCTTGGAATCGATGTCGAGGCTCAAAGAAAAAAGATAATGGAGAGTAAACATCTTGCCCCAGTTGCGGTGCTGGAGACCGCGGTTGGGGCAGATAACTGCCCGAGAGAAATGCACTGCCTACCTCTCTTTTATATTCCCGGTTGGCTCTTTTCAATCAATCCGAATAACGTTGCACCGAATGTCAGGGAGCGAGTCGGAGAGTTTCAATGGGAATGTTACAAGGTTCTTTACCATCATTTCTTCTCTGATTTAATCGAGAGTACCACGATGGGTGAGCGTGCCCGGGAGATTAAGAAAGAGATTACTTACCTACAGGAGAGCATCAATGCCAATCAAGAGGAAGCAAAGCAGCTGAAGGGGAAAATGAAAGAGCTGGAATCTCAGCTCGAAGACGTGACAGCAAAGATGATCACACCCGAAAAGCATTTATTCAACACTTGACCTACTTTAATTGAGTTCATAGAATATCCCGTGCGGCAAGAGAGCCGGCGGGATATTCGCTTCCCCTAAAACCGTCAACCAATGAAAACAATAGAACAGAAAGCAGAAGAATATTTTTTTCGATTCAGCAAGACCCATTCGCATAGGCTAATGTCGCAAAAAGAACTCACCGATGCCTATGAGCAGGGCGCAAAGGAAGCTCTTGCAGGGCAGTGGAGAAAGCCGGAAGAACTTGAAGTTTATGAATGCGATAGTTTTGTTGCGGAGATCATTGTCCGATACAGATCTAAATATAAGGGTCGCTGGCTAACCATTACGAGTGTGAATGCAGTTTCTGAATGGACGGATGACTATGAGCTTATTCACAAAGGAGACGAACTGATAGCATGGATGCCAATTCCTGAACTATGATTTAAGAATATCCCGTCCGGCAAGAGAGCCGGCGGGATATTCGCTATTAATCTTCTATAGTATAGGAAATCTCAAGTCCCAATAAAGTTTTCTTTCTTCGCTGTTTCTCGTAAGCTCTGACAGCATCGATAATAAAGGCAGTTTTATTCTCCTGTTGATCGAGAATGGCTGCAATCTCTTCCGGAATGCGAATAGAGATAGTTCGGGAACTTCCCACAGTTTTAGGGCGACCGGCGCCTTCACGACGTCCGCCATGACCATTTTTTTTACTCACATCATTTGTTTTTTTCATAATTAAGCACTATTTTTGCATTAGGTTGATCCGCTGACAAAGAGAGGGCGTTCCCTCAGGGAAACTTTAAGGCTTTTGCCACCCTTTCTTTTGGCCTACTTCTTGATAAACTCTATCAAGCTGAATTCAAAATGCCAAAACTTTAAGTTGAAAATTTTCCAGGTCTTCATAACTTATAAGTTTGTCAGGGTTTAGCCCTTCTTTTCTCGGCATCGGGCGTTGTCCGTTGTTTTTGATTACATTGCAAAGTTAATAAATAATCTTGAAATTGCAAAACAAAATCAAGATTATTTGTTAACTTTTTTTGTTTTGGCTTCTTCTATATGGTAAGGCTTTAGGAATAGACTTTCCATCCCAGTATGGCAAACTCAAAGAGCACTGCATATTAAAATCAACCATTGTGCTCAGCACGACGGTTGGGGCAGATGCTCGCACACGAGAAATGTGTTAAATTAACAAATAATGGAAAAATTTCCATTAATATTTGCAAATAATAGAAATATTTCCTATTTTTGTAGAGAAAAACATAAGGATTATGGCAAACAAGCTTATCATCAGCATTTGTGCCAGCGATGATTCGTTTGGGGGATATAGTGAGAATTGCGAGGGCATATATGCTTCAGGCGACTCGGTGGCTGAAGTGAAGAGAGACGTTCTTGAGGCTATTCGCATCTACAAGGAAATAACCCCTGTCGAGGAGTGGGCGGAGCCTATCAGAGAGAATTGGCCGATAGAATGGCATTACGACACTCAGTCGCTTCTTCGTCACTACCAGGGCATTTTCACCAATTCAGCTCTTGAACGACTCACTGGCATAAATCAAAAACAATTGTGGAATTACGCAAACGGGATTTCAAAACCGAGAAAACCAGCAAAAGAAAAGATCCAAAACGCATTGCACTCGCTCGGGCATGAGCTTTTAGAGTTTAGCCTTTAGTGCATCTTTATCCAACCCGTTCCGGTTCCTGTTTCTTATGGGAACCGGTTTTTTTCATTTTTCTTTTTGCATTTCCATTTTCTTTTATTAACTTTGCAGTGCTAATAACCCCGATAGGAAACTATCCCGCTGAGCTTCGGTTAATGCTCGAGACATCTCCGGGCTTTTTTTATGCCCGAATATTTCTTAATGAAGTTTACTTCGTTAAGAAGACATATTGACAGCTACGGCTGCCGGTCCGAATTCATTTTACGCTCCTTCGGGATAGTATCGTGGGTTGTTAGCAACGGATCGGCAGCCGTTCTTTTTGTCTGCCTTGCTAACAATCCATGATACAATGAAATCAATTTCATTAAAGGCCCCCGCGAGCCTCGGAATCGCGAAGATCGCTCAAAGAGTGATGAAATCAGTTATCGACCACAAAATCTCCCTCGGCATCTCCGGAGCCGTGGCCGCCTATCTCGGTGCCCTCTGCTCGGCCGACGCCATGATGTATGCCGGCGCCATGCTCGCCATGGTGGCCATTGCTCCCATCGAGAAGAAAGGAGGTGAGAGATGAACGCACGTTTAGAAAAACTAATCGAGACAGGAGAGCTCCAGGGCGTGGAGTTCGACAACAGCGTGGTCCGCACCTTGGGATATCTCCAGAGCGAAGAGACCCTGTTATATTACGACGGGCTTCTTTCCTCCTGCATCCGGGCAGCCATCGAAGACTCCGACCTCTTCACCGATGAAGAAGCCCTCGACATTATCCGCGGTCTTCACCATCTCCGTCAGGATCTCCGGTCGCTCGCTCCTTCCTCCATGGCAGTAGATGACGACCCCACAGGCCTTGAGCCACTCTCTGAGCCCTCCGTAGCAGAACCGGAAGGGGATTAATCGCCAGCTATTTTTTGCGCCGGCAGAAGGTATTTAAATTGCCGAAGCAAAAGGTATTTTATTTGCGCCGGCAAAAGGTATTTTTAAAACAGAATCAAACTAAATGAAGAAGGTTTCCGCATCCGCGGAAACCTTTTTTATGCAATTTTTCTTTATTTTTGAATTGACATTAGGAAATCAAAACATTTTGCACCTTGCCCCCTCCCTTCCCTCCCCACTTAATAAGTTAACTTTTTGTTGTTACACTGTTACATGATATTTGCAAAAATAATAAAATAATAATAATTAATAAGTTAGGCTTTCGCCAATTGGTAACAAAACCCTATAACAACCCCTATAACAACTCTGTAACAACTTTGTTACAACCCTCCGGACATCTCGAAAAAGCCCCTTGTAACGCTTTGTTACGCCCCTGTAACAAAGCGTAAAAATAAGTTATTACATAGATAATATAGTGAGAATCAAATAATTATGTAACATAACAAAAATAACAGAAAAAAGCGTGATAATTTGGGAGGTCTTTAAAGTTGTAGGTGAAATAAATCAGATAATAAGAGATTAAATCGTATATTATTGTTATATTTGCATAATAATTAACCTTTCATCGTCTGATAGCAATGATAACAGTAAAAATCGAGATAGACCCCTACGTTGCAGAGTATATAACCGGCCGATATTTCGACCCTGAGGTTTCGGTCGTGAGGTTCCCATCGGGGTCCGACATATATCATCTCATCTACGACCTTCTTGCCAAGCGACCTGCCGGGAATCCTGTGGACCGTGGCAACCTTGAATTTGCGCTCCCTGCGCGTCGCCAGGGGAAAGATCCCGAAACTTACAATTATCTGTCCCACCGCTCTCAGAAGATACTGGAGAAGCGGATGCGGTCGCTTTTATGGGCGGATCTTCACGAAACCATGGATGAAGGGAAACATCTCGGAGGGATGCAATTCAAGGAAATTGTGTATATCTTCATGCAGCGTTACGGCATCGAATCGATATCTGAAGATGGGCTCCTGAAAAACTATCAGCGATGGCGCGACAAGCTCCGGCGCACAAAAAAGAGGGGATATTCCCGAAAAATAGACTAAAAATGATAAAAATTTAGCCCTCCCGGCCATGCCGTTTTGTCCATTTTCGGGGGAATTTTTGCGTAAAAATGTCGGAAAAATGCAGAGTATTTGAAAACCAACTAATTAGAAACAAATCAAAATGAACATCAACGTCTTGTCAGTGGCCCATTCCCTTCAGCTGGTGGATATCTCCAAGCTGGCCATCTTCAGCCGCACCGGTTCTCAGGTTATCCTCTCATGGCTTCCGGGGCCGAGAGCCTTCAGTTCGATACCGGGAACGATCCAGATTTCATCCTCCCGAACCGACAAAGGCTACGAGAAAACCATAACCACAAAGGTTGTTTCCGAAGGGTATGGGCTCGGCGACCTGCTTTTTGCCTATTCCAAACGTCGGTTGGTGGCCATCTATACCGACGCGAGGGGATACATGCGTGTCTGCGGTTCTCCGGAGCATCCCCTGCGCCTAAGATATGACATCAGCGACGGGGTAGCCAATGTCACCCTTACTGGCACCGACAGCCGTGACGACGCCTATCTGCTCGTGGGTTAGTCCTTCCTTATATAATAGCCGGCCATTTACTTTGAAGAAAAATAGATATGGACCGACTTCAACAACTCATATCCGACAACTGGACTATCCTTCGCCATGAGCTCAGCAGCCTCATGGCCATCATCATGCCCGGCATCATCGCCGGCCATCTCGACGGGATCTCTTCCCGTCTGCGTCAGAGCAAGAACAGCGCTCAATGTTATAACCCCTATCTTGCCAACTACTGGGAGGCCACCGATGCCGACCTTCCCGACGACTCCGTATTGGTTATTTCGCTCGTCGGCCCTCTCTACAGCTGGGAGAGCGACTGGCTCGTGGGCAAAATCCGCGCCGCCGAAGAGAACCCGCGCATCTGTGGAATCGTGCTTCAGATCGACGGTCCCGGCGGGATGGTTTCACATCTCGACCAGGCAGTGGCGGCAGTGAAGAACTGCTCCAAGCCCACGGCAACAGTGGTGACAGGCTGCATGGCCTCGGCCCACTTCTGGATAGGCACCTCAGCCGAGCGCACCTTCATTGTCTCCGACCTCTGTGAAGTGGGAAGCGTGGGCGTGGTGATCACCCATTATTCCTTCCGGGAATTTTTCAAACAAAACGGAATCGACTACCGCGAGATCTATCCCGACACAGCCGACCTCAAGAACGAAGAGGTCCGCGCCCTGCTCGACAACGACGATGAAAGCCTCATAAAAGCCAAGGCAGAGAAGATCCATAAGGTATTTGCCGAAACAGTGGCCGAAAACCTTGGCATAGCCTACGACCCCCAGCTGCCTCTGTTCCGTGGCCGGATGTTCTCCGGAGAAGAAGCAGTGAGCCTCGGCTATATCGATCAGATCGGCACCCTCGAAGATGCAGCCCGCTGGGTCTTGGGCACAGCCACCAGCCGGGCAGCCAACTATCTAATGAATCAATCTTAATTTATTACTATAAATAAGAACCAGATGTATAAATTTGATTTCTCCCAATTCACAGCCTCCATCCTTGGGATGTTAGGCTTGGCAGCCTTCCGCAAGGACGCTGAAGGCCACAACACTCTCTCCGAAGAAGATGTGGCCCGACTCAAGCAATTCGGATTCGACGAACGATTCATTGCCGGCTTCAAAGCCCACCTCTCATCTCCCGACGACTCCGACCCGTCGCCCGATGCTTCAAAGAAACAGATAGCGGTCATGGCCGCAACCATGGGGTCGCTCACCAGTCAGCTCTCTGCAAAGAGTGAAGAGCTTGCCCGTCTTCAGGAGGAAGCCCTCACCAAGGAAACCGAGCTCACCGAGCTCCGCAAAGTATCGGGCGAAGTGGATGCCCTCAAGGAGAAAGTCAGAATCCTTTCCTCCTTACCGGAAACAGATCCCAAAGCCGGAGCCGGTATGCCGACCGGGGCGCCCGGAACCTTCAATCTCGACGACGATAAACAGCTCGGAGGAATGCAGGGTGAATATTTCTCCCTCGACCGCGCCTACAACAAGCGCGCCCGCGCAGCTCTCTATGCAGCCCAGGGGAAAGAATATATCGTGGCAGCGGCCAACCCCGTTGACTTCTCTACACTCAAGGAAGACCTCGGCGCCTTCTACCGTCGTCCATGGCAGGAGAAGATCCAGAGCTTCCTCGTGGAATTGCCCTCCATCCTCCGACTCTTCCCCATGGAGCCAGGTCATCAGGATCTCGACACCCTCGTCAACATCTTCCTTGGTGAGTTCTCCCAGGCCGACAGCTCTGACAAGAGCGATTTCGAGAAGGTGACCAAAGGCGCCTTCTCCTTCCAGACAGAGACTCTCCGCATGTATGGCGTCATGTTCGTCCATATCTTCCCGAGCCTCAAAGCCCTTGAGAAATCATGGATCGGCTATCTCAACCGCGAAGGTTCCAACCCCGTCAAACTCTCATTCATCGAGTTCCTGTTGGTTGAAGTGGCCAAGAAACTCCACAATGAGCGAGAGATGCGCTTCATCAACGGCGTGCGCAAGAATCCTGTACCCAACGAGCCCGGACGAGCCATGGAGGCAGCCGACGGTCTTTACGAATATATCCGCAAGCGAGTGGAAGGTCACATCGACTTCACACCCGACGGCGGAACCACCGGCAAGACCGTATATCAGATCAAGCCCTTCATGCTCGGCGAGATCACACCCGGCAACATCGGCCGAGTGGTAGAGAAAGGCACGTCGATGATACCCTCCCATATCCGCGACACCGGAAAGCTCATCCTTTACATGCCTTCCCACATGGTGGCATGGTATCGCAAATATCTGGAAGTGCACTACGGTGCCAACCAGGATTATAAGTCCTCCTACACCACATCCGAGAAGGCTCCCATGGTGGTGCATGAATATCCCGGCGTAAAAATAGAGCCGGTTCTTAATGCCGACAACCACCACCGCCTCATCTGGACCCTCGATGGGAATATAAAGACCTATTGCCAGATTGATGGCGAGATGCTCAAATTCCAGCTTGAGCAAGTTGACTGGCGTCTGAAGGTATGGTCCAACTGGAAAGAATCGATCCAGGCGATAGCCGTCGGGCGCAAGTTCCTCGCCAAGGCAGAAGTCACCGGCACCGACCAGCTCATCTGGTGTAATGAATACGATTATCCCGCCGGCTTCTATCTTGAAGGGAAGCATGGCGAGAATCCATCTGTGGCGCTTCACTCCTCCATCTCGATACCGGAAGGAACGGAAGTGTTTGAGATTACCGATATCTTAGGAGCCGAGCCCGGACAGAAAGTATCGATCCGCAACGGGGGAAGCAAAGAGACCGGAATCAAGATCCTCAAAAAAGATCGTTTCTCGCTCATCTCCTCCGACTGGCTTCCCGGACGCAACGACTCCATCACCTTGGTGAAAGTAGCAGGGGATAAGTTTGTCGAGATCACACGAGAGACCGGAGTCACCGCCGGGGCAGTCAAAGTGGATGCCGACGCCACCGCCATCGATCTTGCCGGCGCCACCGACTTCATTGTGAGCGAAAACAGCAAGCCCACCGCCGTCACCTCCTTCAGCAATGCCGAGCCCGGGGTGGTATATACCATCTACGGCAACGGCAAAGAGGGCGACAACGCCACGACAATAGCCAAGGGCGACGACTTCCTTCTTGCCTCCGACATCTCACTGAGTGCCGGCAAATTCATCCAGCTGGTGATGGACAACGACAAGAAGTTCCACGAAGTGGCTCGCGGTTGATAGAGACCTAAAACTGCCGGGAGCGGTTCTGGCCCTCCCGGCAGATATTAATAAACCATTAAAAGCATAGCCATGTATATCAAGCAATCAGTATATCGCCCCGCCGGCAATCCCGGACGCGGCATCACGCCACTCGACAGGCTCACTCTCATCGATGTTGAGGATATCGCCTACATGCCACCGCCCGACGGCAAAGGGGTGTTGATCGTTGACGACATCATTCTCAAGCCCGGCAAATATGCCATCGAGCTCTACATGACCCCCGGCACCATTGAGGTGACGTCACCGGCCGACGGAGAGACAGATCAGATAGGGTTCACCCCATCGATCAAGTTTAATCATCCCGGCAATAAACTCGCTGTCCGAGAATTCAAGATAAATAACATCAACACAAAATTCATAGCCATTGTCTCTTACTGTTCCGGAGAGGATTCCGACCTTATCGGCACTTTGTGCAATCCGGTGCGCATGGTTCCCTCCTATACCGGCAACAAAGATGGCAACACCAATGAATTCACCTTCTCCCAGATCAACAAAGGGGATGATATCTTCCTCTATCGTGGCACCATTCCCATGGAGGAACCCGTCACCAAGATTGAAGGAGGCACGACCAAGGTGGTCTATATCTCCAACGGTCAATACCAGCTTTCCGGAGGCAATGCCACCATTGCGGAAATCGACGGCGGTGTTGATGGAGCTGTCATCACCCTTGTCGGCACATCCTCGGAGACTGTTCCTTCCGTTACCGGAGGCGAGACCATCCTTCTGCGCGACGGCAAAGCGTTTGTGGCTTCAGGCGGTTCACAGATCACCCTGCGAGCCTTCAATGCCGGCGACGGCAAGATCGTATGGGTGGAGCAATCGCGATATAATGCAGCATAGATTTCTTTTTGACATAGTTTTGGGTTATAAGTTATTTCTTCCGGGAGGGGCGCGCGATGCGTCCCTCTCTGTCTTTTACGGCCATATATAGAGGGTTTATATTTGTGACATAAAGCGAAAATTCTATGAAAAAAGAAGATAAAGAACGAATAATCCGCTGGCTCCGGAGTCGGCGTGATTTCTCGGAAGGTGTGGCCCTTTATCAGGAATTGGGCTGCAATCTCCGTCTCAAGCGTGAGTTTGCCTTCGGGGAGTCTCCTTTGTTGGCCGAGATTCTTGCCGACCAATTCATGAGCATGGCCGGAGTGGATGAACGACAGCTCAGGCGCATGTCGGTGGCTCCTGTGAAGGTGACGCAACAGCCGGCCTATCCTCCGGCTCCGGAACCAGTGAAAGAGATGCTGCGGTTCCGCGACAAATACCCATTCCTCAAAGATGAGAATTGTCCGGATGAACTAAAGGTGATGGTGGCCGATTTGTTCACAGCCTACGAAGCCTACCAGAAAGCTCATGATCGTTTGGCCGAATTGCCCGACACTGAGCGCGAACAGGCCTTTGTGGAGAGCCAGAAGGTGGTGGAGAATTATCTGAAGAACCGCAAGATCTGGGACACCCTCGACTATTACAAAGAGCATGGGGCATTGCCTGCTGATATTGGAAAGGCCGGTGAAGAAGCATCGGTTGAAGAGGAGATTTCTCAGCTCACAGACCTTGACCTGGCCGCCAAACTCAAATCAGCCGTGGCCAATGAGTCGAAACATCGCAAGGCGGTGAAGTCGGCCCAGGAAAAAGGGGAGAGCAATGAGAAAGCCGAGGCTCAGCTTCAATACTGGGAAAACCGCAAAAAGGCTCTTAAAGAAGAGATAGAGAAACGTAAAAAAAAATAATTGATAACATATCGGTTTTGCAACGGCGCGAGGAATATTTCACCAAATCCTTCCGGCGCACCCGCTGTGCTCCATGCGACCGCTCCGAGGCTGCCCATCAGATAGCCCTCATCCGGCCGAAGCTCACAGAATTGCAAAACCGTCTGAAACTGTTGGGAGAAACCGGGAATGGATAATAAAGACCGAAACCGAAAGAAGAATTTAATACTAATTGAGAGCAACAGTCCGGAGGAGACGCGGGAGTTGCTAAGGCAATCCCTTGAGACAGATGCCCTGCGGGGGAAAGTGGAATCCGCCAAACTTCTCCGCGAGATCCAAGCAGAAGACACCTACCGAAAACTGATATCCAATTCCGACGACGACGAATATGAGTTTGCCTGATAAACCCTCACGGCTCGATTTCTCCAATATCGACATCGGCGCCCTCCAGCGGATCCTGAAGACCGGCGACCTGAGTTCACTGACTCCGGCCGAACGGTCTTATTTCGATATGATGGAGATGGTGCGCGGTCTCAATGCCCGTATGCAGCTCCCGGGAGGCGACCGTATAGTTACCAAGGCCGGAATCATCAAACTGCTCAAGAGCGAAGCCTACGGACTCTCCGACTGGATGGCGCGCCAGGTATATGCCGACTCCCTGAATTTCTTCTATTCCGATGATGGGATCTCGGCCCGCGCATGGAGCAACATCTATGCCGAGAAAATGGATAAACTCGGAAACATCGCCCTGACCATGGGGAAACTGAAAGAAGCCAAATCCTATTTCCATGAAGCCGCCAAACTGCGAGGCTGTTTCGATGCCGCTGCTCCCGAGATACCCGAAGAATTGCTCAACGCCAAACCGGTGGTTATCTACACCGCCGATCCTGAAGCCATGGGTGCCGCGCCGGCCGACCGCAAGAAGCTCGAGCATTTCATCGACTCCCTTCCTGATCTTCCCGACGCTGCCCGCAAGAGAGTCAAGGAAGATGCCGGCATAAACCGCCTCGACCTCCTGAAACGTCTGATGGACGACCAAAAAGAATTTGCTGATGAAGATTCCTGAAGATAGAGATTCGGAAGTGCGCTACGGCTCCTTCCTTCAGAACATGGTCTCCTTTGCCGGGCCGACCAACCTTGTAATCATCGGAGGGCGCGGCGTGGCGAAGTCAACCGTTGTCATCGCCAAGAGATCCCTGGAGTGTGTCAGGCTGATGCCGGGCGCCCCCATCACTATTGTGGCCAACACCTACACCAACCTTGTCGATAACATCATGCCCGCCGTCCAGAACGGCTGGCGCCTCGAGGGGTTGATTGAGGGGGTGCATTATGTCAAAGGCACCCGTCCTCCGGAGGAATGGCGTCGGCGCTGCTCAGTCATCGTGCTCGACTACCGGCATGTCTATTCCTTCTGGAATGGCTCCGTTATCTTCCTCGGTTCTCTCGATAACCCCTCGCTCTTGGCCGGTAAGTCGGTGGCCCACCTTATCTTCGACGAAGCTAAATATGCCAGCGACTCCCGGGCTGCCCGCGTGCTCCCTATCCTCCGTGGCGACGCCATCACCTACGGCCACTGCTATCTCTATGGAGGGGTCACCATCACCACCGACATGCCCGACGTGATGGAAGGGGAATACGACTGGTTCTTCCGCTATGCTGCCGAGATGGACCCGGAAAGAATCGTGGCCATAGTCCAGGCCTTCGGAGAATTAAACCGTCTGCGTATCCGGATGCTCAAGCTTGAGAAGGCCGAGAAGCCAGACCCTAAGAAAGTGGCGCGGTTGGAAAAGAAAATAAATTATTATGAAGAGGGGATAGCCAAACTCCGCAAAGGGCAGACCCTCTTCATGAATATCTCCTCTTTGGTCAATATCGATGTCCTGACCGTTGACTATGCCCTGCGTCTCTATGGCGGCGCCTTAGAGCCCCACGAGTTTATGAAGAGCGTGTTGGGTTGTCGCCCCGGTCTGAGGAGAGATGCCCGGTTCTATGTTCTCTTCGGCGACCAACATAAATATAACGACGGCACAGGTTCGGGCGAGGCAGCCTTCAATTCCTCCGGGCTTCGTTATCTCGATCCCACTCTTCCTCTCGATGGAGGCATGGACTTCGGAAAGATGATGTCGCTCGTTATCGGCCAGGAGCAAGGGAAGCTTTACCGGATATTAAAGAACATGTATGTGCTTCCGCCCCAATGGATCCGGGAGTTGGCCGACGACTTCCTCGACTTCTTCGCCGACCATCCAACCAAGGAGCTCCGGTTATGGTATGACCGTTCCGGCAACAACTTCCAATCCCAGGGCGAAGACTATGCCCGCAAGATAAAGGAAGCTATAGAGAAAGATGCCGACGGGCGGCGCACCGGCTGGACCGTCACCCTGATGAGCCGTGGCCAGGGAATCATCCTGCAAAAAGATGAGTTCGACTTCATGCACACCATGATGAAAGGGGAGAACGCCGGTCTGCCGCGCCTCCTTATCGATGCAGTGAATTGTGCCGAGCTCGTTTCATCCATCGAGGGAGCCAGAGCCGGTGTGAGATATAAAGGGGAGCAGAAGATAATCTATAAGGTGAAGAAAAGCGAGAAACTCGACGTAAAGAAGCTGCCAAGGCTATCGACCAACCTCTCCGATGCCTTCAAATACCTCCTTATGCGCCGCGACTGGATAAAGAAAGCCAAGGCCAAACGCCTCGGGGCGGCCATCGACACCTCGATGGTTGACAGCTGGTTTAAGAACCGAAAGAACCGGTAGCTACCAATCCTCCGACATATCGCCCCTCCTTTCAGAGTCTGGAGTCCTCACGGATTCCGGGCTCTCTTTTTGTGGTCCGACCCCTCCCCGTAACAGTCCCGGCGCCCTCATATTTCACCCTTCCGAAGGCGGTAGCTACCACCGCAAAGCAGAGTGGGGCCCGCTCTTCGGAGCAACTCATTTTCCGGCGATTCGATTGCCGGAGCCGTGATTTCCTTTTATCTCAATAATTTAGTATTTACAAGACCAAAATTTTAAGCCAAAAATCGCATTTTTTGAAGAATAAAATAATAAAAATTAGGCTTAAAATATCAATTTTTGAAGAAAATAACCAAATAATTAATATAAAGTATTATTAAATAATATATTTTTTCAAAATAATAGCTATATTTGTATGTAAATGTGGATCCTCAGAAATGAGACTATTTGCTAACTTGAAAAAGTAATTATAAAAACCAAAATTATGTCAGAAGAAAAGACCTACCCCATGATTACGGACAACGTGAAAACCGCCCTCACTGAGATTCAGGAGCCCAACGGAATGTATGAGCTTTACGACACCACCCTCTCACGAATCGAGGACATACTGTTTATTAATTCCGATGATATCGGCCTCAGCGACTCCGATGCCCTCTCCATTCTCAGGGTTCTGCGTCTGCTCCGTCATGATCTGCGGCGCCTGGCCACTACAGAAGAGCAATCAGAAGAGGCCGACGTTGAAGATGAAGGAAATTAAGTTAGATTTTATAGACTGTTCTGGATGAATGTTGACAAGAGCACCGGTTGCATCCCCGGTGCTCTTGTCCTTCCCGGAGGCCATTAAAAATATGAAATTTGCATATAAACCAATCAAATAATCATGGAACCAACCACAAGCAGAAGAATTTTATTAACGATTTTCATCTCCCTGTTCCTCGTGGGCTGCTACGGAAGCCGGAAGTACGGAAGCCGGGAGTACGGAAGCCGGGAGACAGTAGCTGATCAGCTCTCCTCCCAATCCGAGCAGACCTCAGAAGGGGAGACAACCGTCACCGGGCAGACTCATTCCACCGACACCACCGCCTCAGTCACCTCCGGGGCAACCACTCAGGAGGAGAGCGGGGTTGTGGAGATCTCGCGCGACTCCTCCGGGCGACCCTCGAAGATTGTATGGCGACGCGCCGGAGAGAAGAAGGAGACAGTGAAGAGAAAAGAGACTGGCGATCGATGGTTTGCCGGCCTTAATGCCACGCGCCAGAGCGAGGCGCGCCAGGCGACCGACAATAAAAAGAGTTTCGGGCGCACCGAGATCCGCGAACAGGTGATGCCCTCATGGAAAGCCTTTATCCTTCCCGGCCTTCTTATCCTGTTGGGAGGCTTGGGCTGGCTGTTTGCATCGAAAGGGGAGAAGAAATGAGCGAGAAACAAACCATTAATATCTTCGACGCCCTTCATCAGATGAGAGAGATAAGCGACCGGGGTGAAACCTTCTCGCTCCGTCACCGCAAATATGATCGCCACCGCAATGTCGGGGGCGACCTTGCCATTATCCCACATGCCAGGATGCGTCCCCAGGCCAAGGATGAGCAGATTGTCGATGCCGGGCGCAAACTCTTCTATACCGACAATGACACCGGCGAGCCGCGCGTGTGCTGGCATTGTCTGATCATGGAATTTAACGGCAAGAGAGTGACCCTTTAATTTTATTTTAATACTATGATACGAAGAAGTGGAAATTTCGGATTTATAGAATCGGGAGGCACCCTCTACACATTCGCTGCCGCCGGTTCGGCATCGCGTGGCTGGACTCCGGCCCGTTACGGGCTCCGGCGCGGTTCTGTCTCCTCCTTTGGCTGGGATTATATCACGGTCAACGGCACCAACATCATCCCCTACGGTCCCGACAATGACATGCCGGGCACGGTGGTCGAGCTCCTTGAGGGATTCTATGCCGGCGAAGGAATCATGGGGAAGAAGGCCGGCCTTCAGTGGGGCGACGGCCCGCGGCTCTACCGCGAAGCCGTGGATGATGCCAACATGCCATATCGCGCATGGGCAATCGAGCCGGAGATAACCAAAGAATTAGATCAAGCGGAATGGCGCACACAGATGCACCGCTGCCTCATCGACCTGGTTCATCTCGAGGGGTTCTGGGTCAAGATCATCCGCAACCGCGGCGGACGCATCCCCGGCGAAGGGAGGATAATCCGCATCGAGCATGTGCCGGCCAATAAAGCCCGGTTTGTCTGGGAAGGCCCGGGGATTACTCCCAAAAAGGTGATGGTGGCCGACTTCCCCGAAGCCGACCCACGCACCTGCCATATCTATCCCGTGTTCGACCCTACGGATCCCACGAAGCATCCCGTGTCGGTGGCCTATTACAATATTTATTCTTTCGGACATGACTTCTACAGTGTGCCGCGCTTCATCGGCGCCTTCGACTGGATAAAGCTGGCCACCACACTCGCCCCACTGCTCTTGGCCTACAATGAGAACGCGGCAGCCATCTCGAAACATATCGAGAGCCCGGCAAGTTATTGGGACCGACATGAGCAACGCATCCGCGACCTTTGCGCCCAGACCGGCGAAACCTACGACCCCGCGATGTTGGAGGAGTTCAAGGACACCGCCATGGAGCATTTCGCGGCAGCCCTCACAGGGAAAGAGAACGCCGGGAAGTTTATCCATACCTCCCGCTTCTGGAACACAGATGCCAACGACTTCGAGGGGTGGAAAATCACTCCCATCGACAACAAGCTCAAGGAATATATCGAGGCTCAGATGGCCATTTGCAAGAAATCGGAGGCAGCAGCCACCTCCGGCTTTGGCCTTGACCCATCGCTCTCCAACCTTATGCTCGACACCAAACTCGGCTCAGGCTCTGAAAAATTATATGCTCTGAAGGTGTATAATGCCACTGAGACAGCTGTGCCCGACATGGTTCTATGCCGCCCGTGGCAGACGATGCTCGATGTGAATCATCCCGGTTCCGATCTCCGCGTTGGTCTCTTCCGGCGCGTGGTCGATGCCGAACAGAATGTTAACCCTGAAAACAGAGTGAAGGAAAATGCTTGAAAGAAATATAAGCACACGCCTCTTCAACCGTGATGGAGCCGGAGAAGAGGAGATAAGGGAATTGCTCGGCGTGATCTCGTCGGGGGTCTCTTTCGACAAATGGGAGCCATTGCTTCCATTCGGTGTCCGCGATGTGGCAGCCATTGTGGGGCGAAGTCCGATTATCGACCTTGCCCTCATCTATAACGAAGAGGATGAAAATAAGAGAGAGGAAGCCTTCGACCTGACTGAAGGCCTTGAAGAAGCCCTCTTCTATCTCCGCCAGGCAGTGGCTCTCTTCACATGGCTCAAGATTATCCCCACACTCGATGCCCAGCATGATGAGAACGGCCGTTCGCGCCGTCTGGGAGAGAATGAAAAGGGGTTGACAGCCCTTCAGGAATGGAAGGATGAGCAGAACATCCTGCGCCTCGCCTACGAAGCCGTGGACGCCCTGATAGAGACAATGACCGTCAACCGGCATTACTACTGGATCGACTCCCCGAAATATTCTATCCGGAAAAACCTATTGGTCCGCACCAAGGAGGAATTTGATGAATATTATAATATCGGTTCGCACCGGTTGTTTGTGACTCTCCTCCCGATGATCCGCGAGATTCAGGGAGGGAGCGTGGCGCCGGTGGTAGGTGGTGAGCGGATGTCTCTCCTTCTTGCCGGCGATTCCTTCCTTGAGTCGCTGTTGGGGGAGACAGCGCGTCGGGCGTTAGTGCTTCTCACCATGGAGAAGGCCGTGCGTCGTCTCCCGGTTGAAGTGATGCCGGAGGGAGTGGTTCAACTACAGATATCGCAGCCTGTGAGCTCGCGCCTCAAAGCCGACAAAGATGCCCGTCAGGCTGTGGCCGATTCATTAGCCGCCGACGGGAAATTAGCACTCGAGCGACTCGCCTCGTTGGTTGCTTCCCTCGAAGAAGGGGAGAACCGTCAGCTGCGGGCCGTCGGCGGCCCCATCATCCATTCCAAGGGGATAACATTCTGAGCCATGGTGAAAATCAAAAGCAGAGGAAAATATTACGAGATTCCGGAATCTCTGGAGGAATTGACCCCGGGGCAATATGAGCGGTTCCTGCTCTTCTCGTTAGGATATGCCAACGGGATGTTCGATTCCTCCGAGCTTCGGATCCGCTGGCTCTCCTATCTGATAGGGATGGAGGATTACAGGCTCCTGCTTCCCGAATATGTTGCAGAGCTCGACGAATCGCTCCCCCTGCTCAATTCCTTCTTTGAAGCCGACGGGTCGCCCTCCCTTCACACAGTGAGGAACCTCCTGCCCGAATATGGAGGGCATAAAGGGCCGGCCGACTGTCTCAACGGTTTTCCGTTTGGCTCCTTTGTCGAAGCTCTGACAGTGTTGGAGGGGATATCATCTTCAGAGGATGAGGAAGCGGTCAGTGAAGGTTGCCGGCATGTGGCGCGGTTGCTTTACTCCATACCGGAATGTGAGCCCGTTCCTGAGCTTTTGTTGATACATGCTCCCCGGTTGGTGGGGAATGTATGGCGCATGATAACCGAGGCGCCGGTGGAGATAAACGGGGAGCCAATAGATTTCCGGATCATCTTCAAGAGCACCGGCGAAGGGCGTCGCCCCGACGACCACACAGGCTGGACAGGCATCACCTTCGAGATAGCCGAGAAGGGACTGTTCGGCACGGTGCCGGAAGTGGAGAAAACCGACCTCTGGGCCGTGCTCCTCTATCTATATAAATGCAAGTTTGAATATATTCACGAAAATAAAACAGTATGAAACCATCGCAATCAATCAAAGAGAAAATCAAAGGGTGGGAAGGTTGCCGGCTTGCGGCCTACCGCTGTCCTGCCGGTGTACTGACCATCGGTTATGGACACACCGGTCCTGATGTCACAGCCGGCAAGAAGATCAGCAAAACCGAAGCCGACCGGCTCTTCGATATCGATATAGAGAAATTTGCCGTGTCGGTGGAGAGGGTGATAAAGAGAAAAGATTTGAGCCAATGCCAGTTTGACGCTCTTGTCTCCTTGGCATATAACATCGGCATCGGTGGACTCTCCAAGAGCACCCTGCTCAAGAAAGTGGAAGCCGACCCCAACTGTGGCAGCATCCTCAACGAATTTATGCGCCACAACAAAGCGAGAGTTAACGGAGTTCTCAAAGAGCTTCCAGGCCTCACCAAGCGACGCCGGGCCGAAGCCAACCATTACTTCGGAAAGGGATGATATCGCTCAAGGATTACCGGGGATATTGGACCGAGTTAGGGACTATGCTCGGCTTCACCTCTGTCATGGCCATAACCATCGACAAAGAGATGTCCAAGAAGATCCAGGGTATAAAAAAAGGGGATGCCGTGCTGTTCTGGCTCCCTCCGGCTGCCAAATCGGATAATGCCACCTTCAACAACTTCACCGAGCGCAATTCATGTGTGGTTTTTGTCATGGAGAAATACGACCCACAGAGGGAAGGGTCGCTCGATGTGTTGGAGCGGACCCAACCGATGGCCGAGAACGTAAAGGCGATGTTGGTCGATGCAGCCCTGACCCCCTGTTCCCCTCTGAAGGTGGAATTGACCTCCCTCGACACTCTTCCTGAAACAGATTTTTACGGCACCTTGGCCGGCTGGTCGATAGGGTTCAGGATAATAACCGACTGAAGTCATGGCCGACGAGATAAAGATTCAATATTTCGAGAAGCACATTCGCGAGAAGGTGGCGAAAGTGTTGGGCGAGCAACGGCAGATCTTCACCTCCCGGCAGAATGAAATCTCCGGTTCTCCATCGAGAGGGGAGAGGATCCGCCAGGCGCTCGAAGAGGTGTCGCTCAACATCAGCCAAGACGGGGAAGGGGTTATCGCCCAACTGGCCTATCCCGTCGATATCCGATTCTTCGACATGAAGCGGATTCTCAACTGGAGAATATATAATCGCCAGTTGTGGGGGATGGCCTACGGCGAACTGTTGGGCGATATCAAATATGAGTTTGAGAGCTATATCCGGGAAAACTTCCCTGATCAGCTCAGAAAATATGGATTTAAAGAATAAAAAACAGAAGATATGAAAAAGATAATGGGATTTTTGGTGCAGGTTCTTTTCCTGCTCATTCCGATAGCGTTCGGAATATGGTTGATAACCTTGGGATATCCATGGTGGTTGTGTTTGTTGGCTGCTGCCGGTGTTTTTGTGCTCCTGGCCCTGGTGATGTGCCTGATCACGGCTGTCAGAGCCAATTTCAAAGCAGCGTGGGCCGAAGCTAAGAAAAATAAAGAAAATAGTGATTAGATAATATATATTATCAAATAATTCACTATCTTTGCAATCAAATTGTGTTCATAGATTAAGCAAAGCCTAAGCAAACAGTATTCATATTCTGGAAGTAGATCTATTCTAAAGAGAGAACTGAGATCCTCTTGTGTAAGCTCACGACCTAAATTCAATGGCATTTATCATTAGCATTGTAAATAAAGTTTGAGTTTAACCGACAGTTCCGGCACCGTGAGGCGTCGGAACTGTTTTTATACATGATTGATTTGTAGAGTAAGGGATTTAATATTAAATTTGCAGAAGAATAAATGAAAGGTAGAATTGATATTTATGGATGATTTATACACTATCCTCATCTTGTTTCTTTTCATGGTTATTTTTGTTCTTGGCCTCCTTCTTTATCGAGTGCATTTGGGCAACATGGTAAAATGCGACTATGCAGGCGAGAAATACACAAATAATATAAGTCAGGATAACCAGACGAAGGGTCAGGACTCCGGCGACATAAAAGAAGCTTGCCGCAAGGAACTCTATAAAGATAATCCAGATGGTAGGGAAAAGGGAATAATTTTTGTCTATACCGAGGTTCGCAATGAGTGCAATGGCTGCCTCGGCCATTACCGTCACGAAGGAGAAAGCCGAGACAAACATGAGTTGCGGGAACAGGTCAAAAGAAATTATATCAGGATAGAGATAAAAACCGATGGTATAAACCAAGGGGAAGTGAATTAAAAAAGAGAGTGCAAGAGTCTTCTGATTCTTGCTTAGTTCTTTGAAAAGATCTTCTAATTCCATAAACAAAAAAACAAGCAGCCTGCAAAGTTAATAATAATTTAAGCCTACACAAATTTCTTCATAGAATATCCCGTCAGGCAAGAGAGCCAGCGGGATATTCGCTTTATATTACCATCTGTAATGTAAGGTTTTTAATCCTTATCCATTTCCGCATTGTCGATTTCATCAGCGTGAGCCTCCAGACGCCGGGCAAGGTCGCGGAAGGCCTCGGCAAGCTGATGATACTCCTCTTCAGTGAAAGATTTCTTTTTATCGAGCACCATGCAGCCATTGAGTTTTTGTGAGAACCAAGCGCGCGTTTTTCCAAAATATTGGGATGCCAACTCAGATTTGTTAATTATTCCTTCAAGCTCATCAAATGCTATATCAACAGCACCGGCTTTGTCAATTAAGGTTTCCTCCCGGAGCTTCTCATATTTTTCTGGATTAAAAAGTTTTCTTTTACCTAAATACATAATTTAAATTTTTTTTGTAAATTTGCCCCCGGAGATTTCCGGGGGCGTTTGTTAGGACTCTGTGTTTAGAAGGTTATAAAGCAAACCCTCAATCTCTCTGATTATAGATTGATTAGACTTATTTTCCACAAGTTGCAGCTTTCTGAAAATTTGTTTAATCAATCTTTCTTTTTCTGTCATTTCATCTCTACACCTCCTTTCTTGTTTATACTGCAAAGATAATAAACAATTCGTTAATTTGCAAATTTTTTGAATATAAAAAAACAAATTTCTTTATCTTCTATAATTTTTTTGGAAAAGAAGAAAAAATAAAGTAACTTTAATCATTGGAAAGCTATGGCACTTTAATTTGGTTGAAAACTCACCTACTATACTTTATTTTACGTTATTATTATAAGTTAAACTCAATACTAATACAATACAAATGGCAAGAATAAAAGAAAATTTAGATCTGTCACATCCTTTAGTCACGATATCCTCCGGGCCGAATGTGGAAATAGTTGACTTTAAAGGAGAAGGAATAGGAATGAGAGTGATGAAGCATTCCGACATGACTCTCTTTGCCGGATATGCGGAAAACGAGAAATTTTCGCGTCTAATGACATTGAGTCAGATGAGGGTGAAACTTTTGATTGATGCAGTAAATAACCGAACCAGAGAGCGCAATTACTATATTTTATATTCTCGGCTTTGTGAAGGTGAGATAACAGAAGAGGAATTCGACCGTCTTCTCGAAGCGGATTCCGACAAATATGTTATTTCCACGGATATTCATCCATCTATTGAAGAATTTGAAGAAGCCTATAAACTTTCATCCCACATAATGGATGCCGACACAATTGGCACTATCGAGACTCTATTCTCTTTTGATGAAGAGGCAACCTTGGATGTTTGTAAAAAAATAAGCGATGAAGTTTTATAATGTTGGCGAAGCTATTGAGGGCGCGCAATGTGAGCTATATTGTCGTCGCCCTGATTGCTCCGGAGTGCTTGTCAAACACCCTTTGACAGGGAAGTCTTGTATGCGAGTGGAGATGAGTCGAAATGCCACAGCGGAAATCTCTAAGCGTCTGGAGCTTTCAGATGAGGAGCTTTTGATGAGAGGGAAGGTCCATCTTGAGGTGGGGGATAAACTGGTGGCGGATGCGATTACAGTATATATTTGTCAACGCCGGCCGCCGAAATTCTCGGTTTCTGAAGGATTGACTCACACCCATGGAGGACACCAAGCAACCACTGATAAACCGACCTACTGCCGTATAAAGTACAGTCACGAGCATATAGGGAATGGAATAAAAAACAGATTGGATAAAAAACTAAAGGCATTAGAAAAGAAAAAAGATGAAGATAAAGATTTTAACAATATGCGATTTTGCTGCTGACTATAATGGCCGCCTATCGATTACCGGCACAACCGATCGGTTTTTATTTCCGGCTTTTCCCTCGATGCCTGTCTCTTTCTGTCTGGCATGTCAGTTTGAATTAGAGGGTTCCAAACTTGGAGAGCATCCTGTAATGCTAAGTTTTGTAAAAAAATCCTCAGGCAAGCATTATTTGCCTATTCAAGAACTAAAACTTAAAGTTACAGGTACTGAAGTGGAAAAAGATCGAAGGCTTCTTACTAATTTAGTGATGAAGATAGACAATGTTTCTTTTGATGGTCCTGGAACATATATCATTAATGTAAGAACAGAGGACTGTGAAGAGTCTATAGAGCTGTATGTTGATAAAATCGAGAGTGCTAATTAATACTTTCCTCTATTTTCTTTTTGCATTTCCATTTTCTTTTATTAACTTTGCAGTGCGATAATACCTGATTGAGTTTTCAATCCCGTTGAGCGCGGTTAATGCTCGAGACATAATCCGGGCTTTTTTTTATGCCCGAATATTTCTTAATGAAGTTGTTTTCGTTAAGAAGACATATTGACAGCTACGGCTGCCGGTCCGAAAATTTTATTCGCTCGAAAGGGATTGAATCAGGTTTTATCGCAACGGATCGGCAGCCGTTTTTTTTGTCTGCCTTGCGATAAAACCTGAAACAATGAAAACAATTTCATTAGTAAAGGCCCCCGCGAGCCTCGGAATCGCGAAGATCGCTCAAAGAGTGATGAAATCAGTTATCGACCACCGCATCTCCCTCGGCATCTCCGGAGCGGTCGCCGCCTATCTCGGCGCCCTCTGCTCGGCCGACGCCTTGATGTATGCCGGCGCCATTCTCGCCCTCATCAGCGTGAAACCATCGAAGAAAGGAGGTGAGAGATGAGCGAATATTATAAAATGTTTAGGATTTTCGGCTGGAAAATTTATATCACACGCCACTCTTTAAGAATGAGAAACAAAATTCACGATAAGGGGCGCCGAAATGCAAAGTATGCTCGTCTGGTAGTGGCCGATCAGAAATGCGAATGTTGCGGCATAGCGATCGACTATCGCTGTTCGCTTTACCATCTCCTTCCCCCGACTTGCCACGAACGTAATGAAGTGGAGAATGTAAGGGTGGTTTGTCCCCGATGCCGTCAGAACATTCGAGACGGCCTGGCAGAAATAAAATAATCTTGAAAGGATTGGGGAAACGAAAAATAATAATTAATTTTAAAGACGAAAAGAAAATGAAAAAATTTAATAATATTGTGGTCGATTCAAAAGTTCTCTCAACTCTCGAATATCTTCAGAACGATGAAACAGTGATCTATTACGACGGATTGCTTGCCACTTGCATCCGGGCAGCCATCGAAGACTCCGACCTCTTCACCGACGAAGAGGCCATCGACATCATCCGGGGGCTTCACAACCTCCGGCAGGACCTCCGGAACCTGGCACCCTCCGACCTCTCATCGCCGCTCGATCCTACCGGACTTCCCGACATCACTCCCATTGAGGAGAGAGAAGAGGACAGCGAAGAGGAGAGAGAAGAAGCAACCGAAAGAATCGAAGACCAGCCCCGGGAGATAATCGAGGAAACGGCCGAAAAGATAAAGGAGGAGAAGGAATGGGAGGAATAGGTAGCGGCGGGGCGCGCGACAATGCCGGACGCCACTCGATAGACCCAGAGGTGAGGGAGACGATCTCCCTCACCCTTTCGCCCCGGCTCATCCGTCATCTCCGGAGGAGCGCCGAGCAGAAAGGAGTGTCGGTGTCGCAATTAGTGGCCGACATATTGGAAAACAGACTTTAAACTCAACAACTATGGCAAAAGGAAAAAGACTGAGAAAAGAATTATGGCGTCGCTGGGCGATATGGATAGCATGGGTGGTCGGCTGGGTGGTGGTGTTTTTTATCTGGAATCCTCCCTTGCCGGTTCTTGTGATTGTGGCTTTTCTCTGGGCTATTTCCATTCTCTTTGTAGGAAACTATTGGGGTCCGTTTGGCATCCTTGGAAGGGTTTATAATATTGAGATGTTGCGAAAAGATAGAATCAGACGTCAATTTATTGAGGCCTGGGAGATGATGAATCCCCGTTGGGTTCCGAGTTATCGGAGACGGCGCCATTGGATAAAGAAAATGAAGTTTTTTGCTGAAAGTTCCTACATATCTGAAACCGGAGAGAGAATGTATGTAATGCCTCTCCTGTCTCTGGATCTTCCTTTAGATTTTTTTGAAGAGATAGCCGATTATGATGATTGGAAGAGTTATGTGGACATTTACATAGACTGGGATGAATTCAATGAATATTATCCCGATACGGATAATTTCGCTGACTATGACAGCAAAGGTCGCTCGAAGATCGACCGTATGGAAGACGACATGTTGTATGGTAGAATTTTAAATGAGGGTGGAAGGTCGGGCAGAGATTACAGGGTTGTTCCGTCAGATGTAAGAAAATGGTTTCCTCCCTATACGGCCGATGATGGGCTGGTCACTGTGCATGAAGACACCATCGGGTCGGAAGGCTATGATGTAGATGCTTTTGACACCTCCCGGGGCGATGATGAAAAATATGACTTCCCCGACGAGGATCCGGAAGAGGATGAGGAAGAAGAGGAATACGATTATTGATTAGAAGAAGGATATCGGTTGATGTCCTTCTTTTTCTTTTGCCAGAATTCTATTTTTGCTTTAAAAAAGCAAATAGATATGGCGAAATTAGCACCCGATAAAATAGAGTGGACCCTTAATCTCAATGCTTCCCAGGCTCAGCAGGAAATCCACAAATTGAATAAGGATACCTCTGAGCTTGAAAAACATAACCAGGCACTCCGGAAAGAGATGATTCGGCTCGAAAAGGAGGGTAAAAAAGAATCAGCGGAATGGAAGAATCTCTCTGCCTCCATGAAGGCCAACAATGACGCCATCAAGGCCAATAAGCAGAGAGTGGGCGAGCTGACAAAGCAGATGAAAGACTCCGAGTTGACTCTGAAGCAACTCGTCACACGTCAGAGGGCTCTTCAACGAGAATTTGAAAACACCTCCAAGGCCGCTAATCCTGCAAGATACCGGGAGCTGCAAAAAGAATTGAAGGAGGTGAATAATCGAATAAAACAGACAAAGCTATCAGTTAATGATCTAAAAACCACCTCCGACCGGATAAAGAAAGTAGGAGAATCCATTAAAGGGTTTTTCTTTCAGATAGGGGCTTCCATCACTATGCTCATTTCCGGCGCCTTCCGTGATGCCTTCAACATTATTGTTGATTTTGAGAAAGCCAATGCAAGGTTGGCCTCAGTGTTGGGTTCCACCAAGGATGGAATAAAAGACCTCACAGGGGCTGCCCGACAATTGGGAGCGACCACTGCGTACAGTGCTGCCGAAGTGACCGACCTTCAGATAGAGTTGGCCAAGTTAGGTTTTGCCAAGCAAGACATCATCGACATGGAGGCAGCGGTTCTGAAGTTTGCCACAGCCGTCGGCACTGACCTTGCTCGCGCCTCAGCCTTTACCGGTGCTGCTCTCCGAATCTTCGGGAAGGAAGCCTCCGAAGCTGAGGACGTGTTAGCCACCTTCGCCGTGGCCACGACTAAGACCGCCCTTGACTTCTCCAAACTCGAAACCTCCCTCTCAATCGTGGGGCCTGTGGCACAATCCTATGGTCTGACCCTTGAAGACCTGACCGCGCTGTTGGGACAATTGGCCAATGCCGGGTTCGATGCTTCCTCGGCAGCCACAGCCACCCGAAATATACTTTTATCCCTTGCTGATGCCAACGGCGACCTTGCCAAGGCACTCGGTCAGCCAGAGAAATCCGCCGAAGGATTGGCCAAAGGATTGAAGAAACTGAGAGATGAGGGGGTGGATCTTGCAAAGGCGCTCGAACTGACCGACAAAAGGAGTGTGACAGCCTTCAGCACCTTCCTCGATAATGCCGACTCCCTAACCGAACTCAAGGAATCCATCTCCGGGGTGAACGAAGAATTTAACGCGATGTCAGACACCATGAGCGACACCGTGGCCGGAGCCATGGCCGGGCTTCGCTCGGCAGCCGAAGAAGTGGTTCTCAAACTCTCCGAGGGTGCGGATGATATGATTAAAGGTTTGGTGAACGGGCTCACCAGTCTGGTGAGAGCTGTGGGCGACGTGATTAAATGGATGCAGGAAAACTCCAAATGGATAAAGCTTGTAGTTGTGGCCTTGGCTACATATAAAGGGGCCACCTACGCTGTTATTATTGCACAGAAAGCCTATAACGCGGTGATAGCTCTGGGTCCTAAAATAATGACTCTTTTCCGCGCTGCAATGGCTCAGGCCACTCTCTCCTTCAATCGCTTTAAAGTGGCCACGGAGGCAGCAGTCCGGTCACAGAAAGGCCTGAAGATAGCCCTTGCAGCCACTCCTTGGGGAGCGGTGGTAAGTGTGTTGGCCACCGTTATTGCTTCAATAATATTATTCCGAAAGGAGACAGAGAAGGCCACCGCAGCCCAGAAGGCATTGAAAGAAGCTGAGGAAGAGGCTACCAGAAATTATGCCCGTCAGAAAGGTGAAATCGAAGCTCTTGTGGCGGCAGCCCAAAATGAGAATCTTGCCATGGCGCAGAGAGAAGCAGCAGTAAAGAAATTAAATGCCATTATTCCAGGATATAATGCGCAGATAGATCAGACCACAAAGAAATATCGTGCCTCCAACGATGCCCTGAAGGCTTATTTAAAATCCTTGGAGAAAAAACTTCGGTATGAGGCCAACCAGAAACGATACCTCGAGCTGATGGAGGAAGAGGAGACCTTACGCCAGCAGAAAGAGAAAGCCGATGCTGATGCCGCCGCCGAGCGTCAGGCAAATTCTGCCATGGCTCCTTCACAGCCCACGACATTTACTTCCGGAGGTACGGGTGGGGCTGCCTTCTATTCCTACGGGTATCATAAGGCTCAACACATGGCACAGGACTATGCCGACGACGTAAATAAGAAATATGAACGAGCTAAGAAAAACAGAGAAGATCTCGCAGGTTTTATTCAGCGAGGGGTCGATTCTGGCGAAATGGCCCCCGATATCTCTTTTGAAGAGACGCCAGAAAAAATCGATAAGAATGTAACCAAACCAATTAAGGCTGCCGGGGCTGCTGCTTCCGAGACAGTGGACAAAATCAAGGAACTAAAATCCAAGCTCAAGGAACTCCGCAAGCGTGAACCCGAAACCGACGCCGAGTACGAGGAGATAGAGGCAGAGAAAAAGAAGATCCAGGAGCAATTGAAAACATTGCAGGGAAAAGGGAAAAGTAAAAAGAAGAATAAAAATAAGAATAAGCATGAAGCCGGAACCTACAGCGAGGATTCCATCGATGAGGTGACAGCCCCCATCGATGACGAATACCAGAAGAGGATTCTGAAAGTCAATCAACAGAAAGGGAAAATCTCCGACACCGAATTGGCCATTAAGAAGAGCCAGGAGTTAATCCGCTATTGCGGATTGCTCGACACGGCTTTGGAGAATCTGAAGAAGGGGGTGAATGAGAAACACACCCAGACTCTCGACAAGATAACCAAGGAGCAGAATAATGTCAAGGCCAATTTGCAGAAGGCACAGCAGGATCTATCCAAAGCTCAGGCACAGCAGGATGAAAACGACCATAAGAATAAACTGGCCGCTCTCCAGGCAGCGAATGAAACTTTGGAAAATGAAATGAAGAGCCATGTCAATAAAGAGGAGATGACTCAGGAGGCCGCCGATATCTTCCTTCTTAACCAGACCAAAGGCTTCCATGAAGACCAACTTGAGGAGTTGAATCGATATTATAAACTCGTGGAGAAATCCCAGCATCTTGGGGAAGAGGAGCGCCGTCAAAAGCTCGAAACCCTTCAGGGTCAGATTCGCCAGAAGCAATCCGAAATTCTCACTGATACCGGCAAATGGGTGGAGAAGATCCGTGAACTAACAAAAAAAACAGAGAGCAATAGTCTTAAGGAATTCGACCTCAAGAAAAAAGAGATCGAAGCGAAATATAATGCCATTATCGAGATAGAGAAGAAAGCTAACCAGGATATCTCGGAACTTATAAAGGCTCGCGATGCTCAAATCGCTGCTCTCTCCTACGAGAAGAGTGATGAACTTTATAATATAAAGAAGCGGCTCGGAATTGCAACATGGAAGGATGATTTCATTCACGAGTTTGATGAGTTGAACAGGATGCTTGCTGAAGGTGAGATTAGTATGGTTCAATATGAAAAAGCACTGTTCAATTTAAAAATTCAGTGGGCAAAAAAATACTTCGATTATTATGCCCAGCTCTCCGGCTCCATGTTCTCGGCCATTCAGGATGCTGAGATCGCTAAAAGCGAGGCGAAATATGACGTGCTTATCCAGCAGGCCAAAAACAATGGCGAGGACACCGCTGCCCTCGAAGAGGAGAAGGAGAATAAGAAGCTCGAGATCCAGAAGAAATATGCCGACATAA
>CAZXGU010000007.1:0-34534 GCA_964640375.1 uncultured Sangeribacter sp.
ATCATCTTACAAGGGCCACACCATGTGGCAAAGAAATCAACCAATACAGGTTTTTCTGATTTAATTATATCTTCAAATTTTTCCATAGTATATATATTAAATTGTTTATTAAAATAACAATCCGAAACCCTTTAAGGTTTGAAAAAAATTATTACCTTTGCAATATAAGAGACAAAACAGTGGTCTAAAACTCTTTTATCTCTTCGGACCTTAAATTTACTTATCTCTAATACCTTAAATTAAATTTGCCATGAAAACTGATCTGAGATTATCTCCCAATCAGGTGGTGAGATATCTTGAAAAACCGGGGAAAGAATTCCGTCGTAGCGATATCGTCAGATTCGTAAAAGAGAACGGCATCAGAATGATTAATTTTATGTATCCCGCTGACGACGGACGATTAAAAACTCTTAATTTTGTGATTAATTCTGAGGAATATTTAGAATCGATTCTCACTTATGGTGAACGTGTTGATGGTTCGAGCCTTTTCCCGTTTGTGGAAGCGGGCAACAGCGATCTCTACGTTATTCCCATATATTCAACCGCTTTTGTTGATCCTTTTGCCGAGATTCCGACTCTCGTAATGCTCGCATCTTTCTTTGATAAAGAGGGAAATCCACTTGATTCTTCTCCACAATACACTTTGCATAAAGCTTGCAAATCTTTCCGCGAAGTAACAGGAATGGATTTCTATGCCATGGGTGAACTTGAATACTACGTCATAGCTCCCGATAACGGAATGTTTACAGCCACTGATCAAAGAGGTTATCACGAATCTTCTCCTTATGCAAAATTTAATGATTTTCGCGTTGAATGTATGGATCTTATTGCCCGTGCAGGTGGAGAAATCAAATATGGACACAGTGAAGTTGGAAACTTCTCGCTCGACGGTAGAATATTCGAACAAAATGAAATAGAGTTTCTTCCCGTATATGCTGAAGAGGCGGCTTCGCAACTCATGTTAGCAAAATGGATTATTCGAACCAACGCATTGCGTCGAGGTTATGATGTCACTTTTGCGCCCAAAATCACGGAAGGAAAAGCTGGAAGCGGACTGCATATCCATTTCAAAATAGTAAAAGACGGCAATAATATGATGATTGAAAATGGTGTGCTTAGCGATATTGCCAAGAAAGCCATAGTGGGTATTCTCGAGAATGCAGAATCGATCACAGCAATGGGAAATAGAGTTCCGACAAGCTATTTCCGTCTTGTGCCGCATCAGGAAGCACCAACTTCTATTTGTTGGGGCGACCGCAACAGATCTGTTCTTATACGTGTGCCGTTGGGTTGGACAGGAGAAAAAGATATGTGTTCTCAGGTTAATCCTCTTGAATCCCCTGTTTCCGGGGCTGCCGATCAACGTCAGACGGTGGAACTCAGAAGTGCTGATTGCTCGGCAAATATTTACCAACTTCTTGCAGCAATGATTGTAGCTGCCAAGGAGGGATTCCTAATGGATAATGCTCTTGAAAGAGCCGACGATCTTTATGTGAATGTCAATATTCATAATGATACTAACAAAGCTAAACTGGAATCTTTGAAAAATCTTCCCGATAGCTGCGAGCTTTCTGCCGAGGCGCTGGAAAAGAATAGAGAAGTATATGAGAAAGATGGTGTCTTCAATCCTGCGATGATAGATGGCATTATCAACACTCTTTTATCTTTCCACGACCGTTCACTTCGAAAAAATTTGGAGGGCGACAGAAAGGGAATGTTGGAATTAGTGGAGAAATATTGGAACTGCTAATCATTCTTTTCTTCACGAGAATCTTTCAAAAAGTATCCCTCGCAATTGTGCAATTGCGAGGGATACTAATTAATATATCAGTCGGCCTTATCAAAATGAACATCGAGCTGAGGGAACGGGAATGAGAAACCCTTTTCCGGAAGCTCCTTAAAGAAACGTTCATTCATTTGAAAGAACAAGGGCCAATAATTTGAGGAATGAGTCCAAGCTCTGACTGTAAGATTTATGGATGAATCTCCCAGTTCTTTCAAACCGACAAATGGTGCTCTTTCCACTTTCTGAGGAATGTAGGCATTCATTTCAATATCGTCTGATAGTTTGGCTTTGATTCGTTTATGTCTTTTCTTCATTCCTGGAATTAGATGTTCATACCATTTGAGCTTTTGGGCAGGTTCTTCTTCCAAGGCTTGATCAAGATTTTTTTCTTCTTTAATTTTTCTTGCAGTTTCTTCTCGAACCAACATGTCATCCTCAATATACTGCTTCACAACTCTTGAGTCTTCATCTAACATGGCAAGGATGGCATCCCTGGCTGCTGCAAAATCCGTATCATAGGATAACCCTATTTCCCAATCAACACGTCTGTAATTCTCTAAAGAATAATTATTAATCGAGCTTGTAGAAAGGCCACCATTGGGAATAATAATTGCTTTATTATCGACAGTGTTGATGATAGTGTGAAAAAGCTGGATTGATTTAACTGTTCCTGCGTATCCCTGAGCCTCAATATAATCTCCCACCTTATATGGCTTGAGAAGAAGAATTAGCACTCCACCTGCAAAATTCTGCAGTGTCCCACTCAGAGCCATACCTATGGCAACACCCGCAGAAGCAAATAAAGCAAGGAAACTGCTGGTCTCTATTCCTAAAATTCCTATTATGGTAATAATAAGAATAAAATACAAAACCATCTTCACAAGCGACAAAACGAATGTGGTGAGCGAAGCATCCATTTGTCGTGATGTCATTATATTCAGGGTGGTTTTGTAAATCTTTCTGATTATAAACCTTCCTAAATAGAAGACAAGGATGGCTATGAGAAGCTTGAATGAAAAATCAACAAGAGTGTTAGCTATTTTAGTTATAGCGTCGTCAAATGATAACCCCCTCAACTCTTTAAGGGCTTCTGCACCTTTTGTAACTTCCTGAGGTATCTCAGGCACGGGCATTTCGGTTTGAAACATATCAATTTATAATGGTCATTAATTGGATAGGAGAATAGAAATGGGCTACTACTCTGCTTGATTATAGGTGTTTTTATACCAGCTCAAGGTTCGATAATAATCCTCTTTTTGACCTGTGCCATCCAAGAAAAAATGAGTGCTTATACCTGAATAGTTTTCCTTTGGGAAGGGACGGAAATTAAAGTCTTTATAGTTTGTAACAGTATAAACGACAAACTCATTAAATGCGTTATTAAAATCGTCAATTAAGTTTTCTGAGTCGTTAGCTTGTGCATACTCTCTCACATACTGTCCAAAGTCATAATAGGGATTGCCAGACGAACGAGAATAGTTGAGCAACCCATAGGAGGAAGGTCTTTTTTCACCGGAATTGAAAATAGCTTTGCAAGCATTTGCTACGTTTTCTATCTTGCTCATGTCCATCAATGTTCCCGTAACCGGATCAGATGTACGATTGTAATAGTTAAAGAGTTCCTGCACGCCTCCTGCAAGATCTTGGGTATCTCCTAAGACGTAAGGTAAAACCTTATGATAAGGTAGGCCATACGCCCAAATCTCAGTTGGATAGGCCACCATCCACTTGCATTTATTTCGCAGTTCATAGACGGTTTCAATATTACTCATATAGCAACAATCGAACCAGACAGTTTCAAATACATTGTCTGGTAAAGCATCTCGAAGTTCATCTATATCAGTCCAATCTGTTCTGTTATCTCCTCCGAAGGCTGTTATCGAAGGGCCGTCCTGTTCATTAACCTGTCCTAATTCAGGAGCAACACTACGTGTTCCGACATGATCTGAAAATAAAGGAGTCCAGGCCATTCCATGTCCCCAAAAGAAGATATTATATAATTCTCCGCTCTCTTTTAAAACTTCATCCACCACTTCCTTTATTCTCTTGGGATCTGTAGGAAGAATCTCCCTTGAATACTCTTTTTGGAGTGTAAAAGCTGCATTTTTCCCCGAAACAGCCTTATAAAGACCTGTAACAATTCGCTTGGAATTATTTTCATCTGCTAAGCTTACTGTTTTAAAAAGCATCATTATTTGGTCTCCCTCCGGCATTGTCTTCAATGATTCTATCATCTGGCGCTCATTCATCACAAGGGCTTCCTGAAGTCCGTTATTCATGTTAACGGCATACACCAACGTCACTTGTTTAGCCTTTCCATTGCGTGAGGGTGTGGGATCCGGGGTGGGCTCGGAGTCATCGCACCCTGTAAACCCGAGGAGGAAAAAAAGAAGAAATATCGAGATAAATTTATTCATGATAGTAAATATGGTTATCGGAGAGAATTGATGATGTAAAGATAAGGTATTTGATTTCTATAAATTTATATAGTTAGCCATATAAAATGACTCCAAAAGGGAGATATTCTAAAACTCAACGCAAATTTAACTTTTTTATTGCAATTTACAATAATATTACATAGAAATTAAATCTGGATTATAATAAAAATTGTATTTTTAACATTTTAATGTTAATTTTGCAACGTATTGTTAAATTATATACTTTTATTTCTCCTCTTATTGCTCCTTCCCCTTTCCAACAACTAAAAATGGTTTATATTTGTTAAAGATTAAGAAGAAGTTTTTTCCAAAAAAGTGATGCTACAATAATAATTATCTGAGGGAATATCTTTTTCACCATTATATTTGTTTTACGATAATTTTTCGGTTATAATGAAAAAATCTCTAATCTGGCTACTGACTATTGTAATGGCTATAACCTTTGGTGCGCTTCTCTATTTTCAGATTATGTATCTTGAGAATATGGTTAAGATGAGAGAGGAACAATTCTCGGAGGGCGTGATGCGTTCGCTAAATTCCACGTCAGAGTTCATGGAAAAACAAGAAACCTTACATTTTTTGGAAGAGGATGTCAACATTATCGAATCAAGCCTTTATTCAGATTATGAAGATCCATATAATTCAACCAATAATATAGAATATTCTGTTCAAAACCATGACGGAAGCGTGACAGAATATACGCTTTCTTCCAAGGTGGACAATTCTAACCGGAAATCCACTACATTAGGCTATTCCAACACCAATCAGGGAATCGGGGCTCGTTACAGGAATATGCAAGAGGTGATAAGAAGTCAATATCTTTATCAAAAAGGTCTCATCACCGAGGTGATTCTATCTATTCTTCGCGATTCGGGCGCTCGTCCTTTAATGGAGAGAGCTGATTCCACATTAATAAAAAATTGCCTAAGCACGGAGCTTGCTAACAATGGCTTAAATGTACCCTTTGTTTTTGGAGTCTATAATTCCAAAAACAATCTATTATATTCAACAGATGGATATGAATCTTCAGATAATGCTCATAATAATTACTCTATACAGCTCTTCCCGAACACAGATGTTAATTATAGATTGAGCGTTCAATTCCCCACTAAAAGTAATTATATTTTCTCTTCAGTTAGATTTATAATTCCTTCATTAGCTTTTACTGTCATTTTGCTCATAATATTCCTTTATACGGTGATTCTGATTTTCCGTCAAAAGAAACTCACGGAAATGAAAACCGACTTTATAAACAATATGACCCATGAGCTTAAGACTCCAATCTCCACTATATCTCTGGCAGGACAGATGCTGAGCGATCCCTCTATTCGTAAGTCTCCCGCCTCTTTGGCTCATCTTTCTGAAGTGATCACCGATGAATCTAAGCGTCTAAGATTTCAAGTAGAAAAGGTGTTACAAATGTCGGTGTTCGACAATACAGGAAGCGCTCTAAAATTTGCCGATGTTGATGCCAACACCATTATCGAACAAGTGGCGAATACATTTAAGATAAAAGTTGAGAAATATGGAGGCTCCATTTCCACAAAAATAGAAGCACCGGAAGCCGAAGTGAGAGTGGATGAAATGCAATTCACCAATGTAATATTCAATCTTCTTGATAATGCAGTGAAGTATATGCGAGAGGATGAGGATCCCAAACTTGAGATATCTACTCGCAATCTTTCGGGAAATCGACTTGAAATCAGAGTTGCCGATAATGGAATTGGAATAAAGAAAGACGATCTGAAGAGAATTTTTGAGAAATTCTATAGAGTTTCAACCGGCAACCGACACGACGTTAAGGGATTTGGTCTTGGTTTGGCTTATGTAAAGAAGATGATCACACTCTTTGGAGGAACAATCAATGTGGAAAGCGAACTTGGAAAAGGTTCCACTTTCATTATTGTCCTTCCACTCTCCGGAACTGAAGTTTCTGAAAAATAATTTTTTCATAATTAAAAGGATAAAAGAATAAATATTTTCTCTCTATGATGAGGAATTATCCTTTTTTATATGTTATAAAGATATATAATGATTTTGAAAAATATTAAAACGCTATAAAAATGGATGATAAATTAAAAATACTACTCTGCGAGGATGACGAGAATCTCGGCATGCTTTTGAGAGAATTCCTTCAGGCAAAGGGTTTCAATGCAGATCTTTATCCCGATGGCGAGAAGGGCTATAAAGCTTTTCTCAAAGGGAAATATGATCTTTGTGTGCTTGATGTGATGATGCCAAAAAAAGATGGTTTCACTCTTGCCCAAGAAATTAGAAATGTTAATGGAGAAGTGCCCATCATATTTCTTACTGCTAAAGCTCTTAAAGAAGATGTGCTTGAGGGTTTCAAGATTGGTGCAGACGACTATATCACCAAACCATTTTCTATGGAGGAGCTTGTGTTCCGCATCGGTGCCATCTTGCGACGTGTGAAAGGAAAGAAAGATAAGGAGATAACTCTTTACAAAATTGGTAAATACACCTTTGACACTCAAAAGCAGGTGCTCATTGCCGATGATAAAACGCAAAAACTCACCACAAAAGAGTCTGAGCTCTTAGCCTTGTTATGCTCCCATGTGAATGATATTTTGGAACGCAACTTCGCCCTGAAATCCATTTGGATCGACGATAACTACTTCAACGCACGAAGCATGGATGTGTATATTACAAAACTTCGTAAGCTTTTGCGCGATGATCCATCGATTGAAATTATAAATATTCATGGTAAAGGTTATAAGCTTATAGCTCCTGAAGTGGAGACGGGGTCGGCTGCCGAGTAAATTTTTATTTTCATCCGGAATAAAAGGCTCAATGCTTTTAATTATAAAATAATTCTAAATCTGGAAAAAATAACAAAGGCCCAACAAAATCTGGAGTCTTTGTTATTTTTATATTTATATTTAATTCCACCAATTTCTCTCCATTCTTAACTCCCCTATTATGAATAAAATTTTGCGTGTGTTCTATTTTATTTATCAGTGGTGTATAGCCGGTCCGATTTTTGTTGTGGCAACTTTGCTAACAGCACTAATCACTGCATTTGGTTCTTTAATTGGGAATCGTGATTTCTGGGGATATTGGCCTCCCAAATATTGGTCAATGTTCACCTGCTGGATTTTTCTAATGAAGGTGAAGGTGGTCGGCAGAGAAAATATAGATAAGAACACCTCTTATGTGTTTGTGGCCAATCATCAGGGTGCCTACGACATCTGGTCAATTTATGGTTATCTAAACCACAATTTTAAATGGTTGATGAAGAAGGAACTCGAAAAAATCTTTGCCGTTGGATGGGCTTGTAAAAGCGCAGGACAAGTATTTGTTGACGACTCAAGTATTCATGGCATTAAACAAACCATAAAGGACTCCGAAGAGACTCTAAAAGATGGCATGTCGCTTGTCATTTTTCCTGAGGGAAGTAGAAGTTGGGATGGAAAGATGATTCCATTCAAACGCGGGGCTTTCATGTTGGCTTCGGAATTTGGACTGCCTGTGGTGCCAATAACTATTGATGGAAGTTTTAAAGCCATGCCACGTTCCACCTATAACATGACTCCGACTAAAATAACCTTAACAATTCACAAGCCGATTTATCCCGGAGAAAAAGGGTTCAACACAAAACAATTATTATTGAAATGTACAGAAGAGATACAGTCAGCACTTTCCTGACAATTGCAGGTTCCGACAACACAGGAGGAGCCGGAATACAGGCCGATATCAAAACTGCTTCGGCCTTTGGAGTTGCTGCATCGTCGGTGGTCACGGCCCTGACAGCCCAAACTCCTTCTGATATAAAAATGATTCAACCGGTTTCCATCGAGATGCTAACCGAACAGATCGATACTATTTTTGAGGCTTTCCTTCCCGACGCTGTTAAGATTGGAATGATTCCTAATCCGGAGGCAGTGGAGATTATTGCCGATAGAATTAGGAAATATGAGGCTAAGAATGTGGTTATCGATCCAGTAATTGTATCTTTGGACGGAGAAATTTTAAAAGGAAAGAATCGAGAATTATTTGAGGAAATAAAAGAGAAACTGTTTCCTTTATCCACTCTTGTCACCCCCAATTTCGAAGAGGCTCTGGCCATAACAGGTCTCGACCGCCTTGAAAGCGCAAAAGATTTTGGGAAAATACTTTATGAAAAATCAGGAGCGCCTGCTGTCTTATTAAAGGGAGGAGACAGCAAATCGGATTATTGCACTGACATTTTATTCGATCGCGACGATACAAGGATGTTCCGACAGTCAAAAATTCAAACAGAGAAAACCCATGGCACTGGCAGCGTTCTCTCTTCAGCCATTGCTTGCGGATTAGCAAAGGGATTCTCTCTTTCTAAGGCTGTGAGAATGGCCAAAGATTATGTCTCTTTTGCAATTCAAAAGGGGGTGGATTTAAAACTCGAACATAGCAATGGTCCTCTATATATATTTAATAGATAAGCAGATTCTATCTACTTTAGTGTAAACTTTAACCTCCGTTGTTTCGTTATAAAGTTAAAACAGTTTATAGATATGCTACAATTCATAACAAATGATAAATCTCCCGTTTCAGTAGCCGATCAGATAAAAGGCTTTATTAAGGGTGGCGGCCGTTGGGTTCAAGTAAGAATGGATAATGCTTCCGACGAAGAGATCAGTAAAGTGGTTGAAGAAATTAAGCCTCTTTGTCTTGAAGTTCAAGCCTTCCTTCTCCTCCATAATCGCGTGGAGTTGGCTAAAACTCTCGATGTCGGTGGAGTGCATCTTGAGAAAACAGCAACACTTCCTTCTAAGGCTCGGCTCGAATTGGGACCGGCTGCTGTGATTGGTATTTCTGCCAATACCATAGATGAAATTAAAGCTGTGCGTTCACTTGATGTTGATTATATCGGCATAGGACCATTCCGCGAGTCTTCTCTTTTTGATCCATCTGTGCCAGTGCTTGGTCTTGAAGGAATTAAGGCTTTGGATTCCGACATGCAAAACCTTGAAATTAATATCGCTCATGTGGCAGCGGGTGGAATAAAAAAGGAGGATGTTGTCGAGCTGCTCAAAGCTGGTGCAAACGGCATAGCTGTAAGTGAAGCTATCGCCTTTGCAAATGATGTGGAGAAGGAAACACGTGAGTTTCTTGAAATCCTCAAGCCTTACGAAAAATTTAAGGATGAGGCTTAATTCTTCCCTTTTACCCACAAAGACACAATAATTTTTCAAAATTATTTGATATAGATAACCATGAATTAAATTTTCATTAAAAAATTTTAATGCCTATGAAATTCACACAACCGCGTCTCCCCTATTCTGTTGATGCCTTGGCACCGGTGATTTCACTAACGACCATCGATTATCACTACGGAAAACATGAAAAAGCCTATATCGACACCCTAAATCAACTTATTGAGGGCACACCTTTCGAGGAAATGACCCTGGAAGAGATAATCTGCAAAAGCGAAGGGAAACTATTCAATCAAGCTTCACAGGCGTGGAATCATATCCTTTACTTTTTCCAGTTTGCACCCAACGGTCAAAAAGAGCCTACCGGTATATTAAAAGAAAAGATCGACCAACAATTTGGTTCGTTCGACGACTTCAAGAAAAAATTTGAAGAGGCAGGTGCCACTTTGTTCGGGTCGGGATGGGTTTGGCTTTCAGCCGACTCTGAGGGTCAACTATTCATCACTCAGGGTTCGAATGCAGAAAATCCTTTAACCAAAGGGCTGCGCCCCATTATGGTTTTTGACGTATGGGAACACGCTTATTATCTCGATTATCAAAATCGACGCGCCGAATATCTTTCCAAACTATGGGATATTGTGAATTGGAACATAGTTGAAAGAAGATATGAAGGCGAGGAATAATTGAAAATAATCAGAGAGGAAAAGAAAATAAGTTGCAGATTAATCTCACATCTGCAACTTATTTATTTTATTATGTTTCAAATATTTATAAAGAGATTCATCGCTTAAAAGTATAATATGAAAAATTTTTAACATTTTTCTCGTGATAAATTTCTGCATTTTATTGTTAATAATATAATTGCTTTTCTTCAAGAGTAAAATTCAGTAAAGTCAATAATTAAAATCCATTCAAAATAATTTCGATCGATAAATGCAAGAACATAAAGATATTTTACCGGTAATAATCGAGGCTATTCAAGACAAAAAAGGACATAAAATCACTACAATTGATTTTTCCGGTATTGAAGGCGCTTCAGCCGGAGGATTCGTAATTTGTCAAGGCAGAAGCACTTCTCAAGTCGCGGCAATTGCGGATTCCATTCGAGAAGAGGTGTTGAAAAAATGCAATCGTAAACCATATAATTATGATGGTTATAGAAATTCTCAATGGATTGTTATCGACTATGGAGATCTGATGATTCATGTGTTCCTTCCAGATGTGAGAGAATATTACAACCTTGAAGATCTTTGGAGCGACGGAAAAACAGAACAAATTCAGGATATTGACTGATTTTTTATAAAAAACGTGTTACCTAATACTACAGAACCAATTTTCAGGAATTAAAATAATGGCTCAACCAAACAGAAATCGAAATAAACGCACACTTAAAAACCTTTATTGGTTTTATGCTCTCATAATTCTTGCATTGTGTGCTCTCTATTATTTTCAGGACGGCTCTCAAATAAAGAATGTTGACTGGACCACATTTGAAGCAGCAGCTTCTCAAGGCGATGTTGATAAGATAGTGGTCTTTTCAGAAAGTGGAACTGCAGAGGGGTTCCTAACCAAACAAGGAGAAAAGAATCCCACTTATGGATTCCAAGATATTGTGGGCATCTCTGATGCGAAAAAAATTAAAGCTTCGATTCCCTCTACTGATAAAATCCAAGACAAAATTGATCAATGGAACTCAGCATTAGGTGCTGAAGGAAAACCAGAGATTAAGGTATCTTACGAAAAAGGCAGCGACCTTATGAAACTCTTCTGGTATTTCGGTCCGGTTCTTTTGATATTTGCCTTCATGTATTTTATGTCAAAAAGAATGAGCGGAGGTGCCGGAGGCGGTGGAATCTTCAATGTTGGAAAATCTAAAGCTCTCGTATTTGACAAGAATAATAAAACAAATGTAACATTTAAGGATGTTGCTGGATTGGCAGAAGCAAAAGTGGAAATTGAGGAAATCGTTGAATTCCTTAAAAATCCCCAAAGATATACCGAACTTGGAGCCAAGATTCCTCGTGGAGCCCTCCTTGTAGGCCCTCCGGGAACAGGTAAGACATTGTTGGCCAAGGCGGTAGCTGGAGAAGCCAATGTCCCCTTCCTCTCTATGTCCGGTTCCGATTTCGTTGAAATGTTTGTCGGTGTTGGTGCAGCTCGTGTTCGCGATCTTTTTAAACAGGCAAAAGAGAAAGCTCCATGTATAATATTCATCGATGAGATTGATGCTGTGGGTCGTGCACGCGGAAAGAACCCCAATATGGGTTCCAACGATGAGCGTGAAAACACCCTGAATGCTATGCTCACTGAAATGGACGGTTTCCAGTCGAATAGCGGTGTGATTTGTCTTGCCGCTACCAACCGTGCGGATATGCTCGATAAAGCTCTTCTTCGTCCGGGTCGATTCGACCGACAGATTTATGTTGATCTTCCGGAGCTTACTGATCGTATTGAAATCTTTAACGTTCACCTTAGAAACATAAAGGTTAACAGCAAACTTGATGTAGAACAGCTTGCCCGTCAGACTCAAGGTTTCTCCGGAGCCGACATAGCCAATGTATGCAATGAGGCTGCCTTGATAGCTGCCAGAAATAATAAACAGGAGGTGGATTGGGATGACTTCATGGGTGCTATCGACCGAATTGTGGGCGGTCTGGAGAAAAAATCGAGAATTATTACCGACGATGAGAAGAAATCTATTGCCACCCACGAAGCTGGCCATGCAACCATAAGTTGGCTAACTCAATATGGAAATCCTTTGTTGAAAGTCACCATCGTTCCTCGTGGTCGTGCCCTCGGAGCAGCTTGGTATGCGCCAGAAGGTCGCCAGATTGTTCCAACACAGGCTCTTCTCGATGAAATGTGTGGCCTTCTCGGTGGACGCGCCGCAGAGGAAGTATTTCTTGGAGAGGTTGGCACAGGAGCAAGCAACGACCTTGAACGTTGCACCAAAATTGCTCGCGCTTTAGTATTAGTTTATGGTATGAGTGATAAACTTCCAAATCTAAACTATTCCGACTCAACGGGACAAGATATGGGATTCACGAAGCCTTATTCTGAGGAAACAGCTAAAATCATTGATGATGAAGTGAAGAGAATCATCAACGAACAATATAATAGAGCTAAGGATATCTTGAAGGAATATGCTCCGCAACATAATAAGATCCGTGATCTTCTTGTTGAGCGTGAAGTGATTTTCCATGATGATGTCGAAGAAATCCTCGGTAAACGCCAATGGAAGTCGCGCACTGACGAGATAATGGAAATCAACAAGAAAGATATTGAAAAGAAGGCTCAGGAAGCCAAAGAAAACGACGAGCATGAGCTCGACTCTCTTTTCAATAAAAAGAAAAAGACCCCGAAAAAAGAGAAAGTGGAAGACCCTGATTCTAATGATGATGCCGGCACTCCTCCCCCTTTCACTAAATAATTAGTTTTAAATTAGTTAGCCGCATTTGAAAGATTGCGGCTAAATAATTGGTTTTATGAAAACTATTTCTATACAATTAGTTTCCTATATTATTGAATTTTGGTCAAAAAGGAACTTTTTTAAACTATTAGTTTTATTTTAAAGAAGAATTTAGCTAATTTTGTATAGATTATTTATCTTTCTGTTTTCTGACTTCATATTGATTAAGATTTCACAGTAAAAAAACTATATAATTATAAATACTTATATGAGAATTAAAAACAATGTATTGGTGCTTCCTGTGTTGGCAGCATCAATCCTTCTTCCTTCTTGTAAAGGAAAAGATTCGCAACAGCAGCAGCAAGGAGCTCTGACTCCTGAATTAGCCGTAATCACTGTTGGAGAAGAGGACACCCAACTCGAAACAGGATTCCCGGCCACTCTCCATGGAGAAAATGATGTTGAGATTCGTCCCCAAATCACAGGTTTCCTCACTAAGGTTCATGTTCAGGAGGGTCAGCATGTCTCCAAAGGACAAGTACTTTTCACTATCGATCAAGTATCCCTCCAGGCTGCCGTTGACGCTGCAGCTTCTGCTGTGCAATCAGCTCAAGCGCAAGTAAATGTGGCTCAGGCTAATGTGAATACAGCCCAAACTAATGCCAACAACAATAAGCTACTTCTTGATAAAAATATAATTTCCTCATCCGCCTATCAGACATCAGTCGATGCGTTGAATGCGGCAAAAGCCCAACTTAATGCGGCAAAAGCTGGTTTGGGACAAGCTAACGCTCAACTTGTCTCTGCTAAAAAGAACCTCTCATATTCCACTGTTACAGCACCTGTTTCCGGTATTGTTGGCGTAATCGACAATAAGGAAGGTTCATTGGTATCTCCCCAGACCCTTCTCACTGTTCTTTCCAACAATTCAGATATAGAGGCTTATTTCTCTCTTAATGAAAAAGACCTTCTCAACATGACCGACGATGGTAAGCGAACCATTAAGGAGGCTATAGCCAGTATGCCGGAAGTCACTCTTCTTCTTGCCAATGGTGAAAGATATAGTCGTCCCGGAAAGGTTATTTCCATTTCAGGTGTGATTGATCCAGTGACAGGTTCAGCCTCTGCAAAGGCTCTTTTCCCGAATCCTGACGGGATGATTAGAAGTGGATCTACAGGTCAAGTTCTCATTCCTTCACTTCGCACTAATTCTATTCTTATTCCACAAGTCGCTACCTACGAAGTTCAGGATATGAAGTTCTGCTACGTTCTTGGGGATTCAAGTAAAGTTCACTCCACTCCTATTACTATAGCCGAGGAAAATGACGGAAAGAATTATATCGTGACTGGAGGTTTGAAACCCGGTGACGTTGTGGTGACCGAAGGTGTGGGCGTCACTGTCAAGGACAACATGGTAATTAAGCCTAAAAAATAAGTAGCTCTTCTTTCTATAAAACTATGAATGTATCTAATTTTATAAAGCGACCTGTTCTTTCGACCGTTATCTCGGTATTCATCGTGATTTTCGGTATCTTAGGACTTTTTTCGCTTCCGATTGAGCAATATCCGGATATTGCTCCTCCAACCATCATGGTCTCCACCACCTATTCAGGAGCAAATGCACAGGCGGTTCTAAATTCAGTGATTGCTCCTATTGAAGAGCAAATCAATGGTGCGGAGAACATGGATTATATGTATTCAACAGCAGCTAATAATGGTTCGGCACAGATTCAGGTTTTCTTTAAACCCGGCACAGACCCAGATATGGCTGCTGTCGATGTGCAGAACCGTGTGGCCAAGGCTGCGTCTTTCCTTCCATCAGAGGTAAACCAAGTCGGTGTCATAACTCAGAAACGTCAATCGTCAATGCTGATGGTATTTGACGTTTATTCCGACGACAGCAAATATTCCGAAGAGTTTATTGAAAACTATATGGCCATTAATATCGTGCCTGTTATCAAGCGTGTATCCGGTGTGGGTGATGCTATGGTGATGGGTGCGGATTACAGTATGCGTATTTGGCTCAAGCCTGACGTAATGGCCCAGTATTCTTTGATGCCAACAGATATTTCTGCCGCCCTCGCAGAGCAAAACATCGAGGCTGCTCCAGGTTCATTTGGTGAGCAGGGAAATCAGAGCTTCCAATACGTAATGCGCTATAAGGGACGTCTGTCGGATGAAAATGAGTTCGAGAATATCGTTATCCGTGCTCTACCTGACGGCAATTTGCTGCGTCTAAAAGATGTGGCTGATGTCGAACTCGGTCGTCTATCATACGGTTTCCATGCCACTATCAACGGTCACGTTGGATGTGCGGCTATCGTGTTCCAGGCTGCCGGTTCAAACGCTACTCAGGTTGTGAATGATATTCAGGCAGAACTCGATCGTTTCCAGAAGGAAGCTCCGAAGGGAATAAAGATTACCACAACAATGAATGTTAACCAGTTCCTTTTCGCTTCAATTCATGAGGTGATCAAGACTCTTATTGAAGCATTCGTACTGGTGTTCCTTGTGGTGTTTGTTTTCCTTCAGGATTTCCGCTCCACAATAATCCCTATGATTGCTATTCCGGTGGCACTTATCGGTACGTTCTTCCTCCTGAACATATTTGGATTCTCCATAAATCTTCTCACCCTTTCAGCTCTCGTGCTTGCAATTGCGATTGTGGTCGATGATGCCATTGTGGTGGTGGAGGCCGTCCATGCAAAGCTCGATCAAGGGTACTCCTCTTCGAAACGGGCGGCCATTGATGCAATGAATGAGATAACCTCGGCTCTTATCTCTATTACTCTTGTAATGATGCTCGTGTTTATCCCAGTATCGTTTATGGGCGGCACAACCGGTGTCTTCTATCGTCAGTTTGGTTTGACAATGGCGATGGCTATCTTCCTTTCGGCTATCAATGCGTTGACTCTCACCCCGGCTCTTTGCGCAATGTTCTTGAAACCTCATCCCAAGGAGGGAGAAGGACCTGCCTCGCTCAAAGAGAGAATGAAAGATGCTTATTCAGCTGCCGGAGAAGTTGTTAAAGAGACTTATAAGAAAAGAGCTTCTTTAAAATTCCCACCGATTGTAACTTTCATTCTTCTTGTTGCCGCAATTGTATTTCTTGTGTTGGGATGGTATGAATTTGAAAACGTTGCAGAAAGTGTAATCGCTTGTGTTGTGGCAGTTCTTGCAGTTATAGGTATATTCACTCGTGATTTCAAGGATGCTTTCAATAAGGCATTTGCTAAATTACATGCGGTTTATTCCAAACTGTCAGGCTGGTTTATTCACCATAAGATAACAGCTGCCTTCACTGTTGTAATCTCTATTGGAGTTTTGGTATTCCTCATGGCCACTACTCCGACTGGATTGGTTCCCGAAGAGGACACCGGAACAATCATGGGTGTTGTTACGATGCCACCCGCCACCTCTCAGGAACGCACAAAGGCTGTTATGGATAAGGTTGACAGCATCTGCGGCACAATTCCTGCTATTCAAATACGAAATGCCATCACCGGATATAGCTTCATCGGTGGACAGGGAAACACTTATGGTTCTTTCATCATTAAATTGAAAGATTGGTCAGAACGAGATGAGGCCACCGAAAGTGCGGACGCAATCATCGGTCAGCTATTCCAGAAATCAGCGGCAATTAAAGATGGAACAATCATGTTTTTCAAACCCCCTATGATTTCTGGTTATGGTGCCACCAACGGTTTTGAACTTCGTCTGCAAGATAAAACCGGTGGTTCTCTCGACAACTTCTTTAAAGTTTACCAGCAATTCATCGGTGCTCTTAACGCGCGTCCGGAAATTGCAATGGCATATTCAACCTTCAATCCTTCTTTCCCCCAATATCTTGTAGAGCTTGATGTTGCCAAGATTAAGCAGGCAGGCTTGACACAGAATGCCATTCTTTCGGCATTGCAAGGATATTATGGAGGTATGTATATCTCTAACTTTAATAAATTCGGAAAGCTTTATCGCGTAATGATGCAAGCTAACCCCGAATCACGTGTATCTCCTGAAACTCTCAGAAAAATTAAAGTCAGGAATGGTGCAGACATGGCACCGATTGATAACTTCGTAAAACTTACCCGAGTTTATGGCCCCGACCTTATCAATCGATTTAATATGTTTACGTCGATTTCTGTAACCGGTAATGCTGCTCCGGGCTTTTCATCAGGTCAGGCGTTGGAAGCAGTAGCCGAAGTGGCAGCCCAGACACTGCCCGTTGGCTATGGTTTCGACTATGCCGGCATGTCGCGTGAAGAGGTTAAGAACGGAAGCGGCACAACTGGTTATGTATTCGGTCTTGTGCTTTTGTTCGTATATCTTATTCTAAGTGCCCAATATGAAAGCTATATCATTCCGTTTGCGGTTATCCTTTCGGTTCCCTTCGGTTTGATGGGTTCCTTCATCTTTGCTAAATTTATGGGCATTGATAATAATATCTATCTCCAGATTGCACTCATCATGTTGATAGGTCTTCTTGCGAAAAATGCTATCCTTATCGTAGAGTTTGCTCTCGAACGTCGAAGGACAGGTCTAAGCATCATAAACTCTGCAATTCAAGGAGCTTCCGACCGTTTGCGTCCTATCCTTATGACCTCCCTTGCAATGATTATCGGTCTTCTCCCCATGATGTTTGCTTCTGGTGCGGGTGCAAATGGTTATATCGCTCTCGGAACAGGTGCCGTGGGAGGTATGTTGATCGGTATGATTCTCCAGGTCCTTGTGGTTCCCTCCTTGTTTGTTGCCTTCCAGTTGATTCAGGAGAAAATAACTCCGCCAAAGTGGAAAGACACCGACAACAGTGGTATTTCTTCTGAAATTGAGCAATACAGTTTTAAACAAGACTAAGCAATAACGTGAATGGCAGTGAAGAGCCTCTTCCTGCTATTCACCCCTATCAAAATAAAGATGAATAAATTAATAAAATATTGCTTGATGCTTGCAACTGCGGGCTCTTTGGCAAGTTGCAACATCTATAAGAAATATGAACTCCCGGCCGAAAATAACGTTTATGTTTCAGACTTCAAGAAGGCCACGGAAAATGTTGATTCCACTTCACTCCCTTATTTAGGATGGGAAAAGATTTTCACAGATCCGACGCTCCAATCCTATATAAGAATGGCCTTGGATAATAATCAGAATCTGGAAGATGCGCGCCTTAATGTTGAAATTGCTCATTCTCAACTTAAGGGAGCAAAACTTAGCTATTTCCCATCTGTGGCCCTTTCGCCCAATGGAGGCACGTCAAGTTATGGAGGAAGCCACATGAACTGGTCCTACACCATTCCTTTGGCGGTAAACTGGGAGATAGATGTCTTTGCAAAGATTCTTAATAGAAAGCGCGGAGCAAAAGTCACTGAAGAGCAGATGATGGAATATGAACAGGCTGTCCGTTCTCAAATTATCTGTGGTGTGGCAAATACTTATTATGCCTTGATGCTTCTTAATCAACAACTCGATCTCACCCGCCGCACATCTGAAATATGGAAAGATCAGGTGGAGTCAATGAAGTTGATGAAGCAGGCAGCCTATACAAATGAGGCCGCAGTGGTTCAAAGTGAGGCGAACTATTATAGCATTCTTGCTTCAATTCCTGACATCGAGGAGGCAATAAAGACAACTCAAAACTCTTTATCACTTCTTATGGGTGTCTATCCTAAAGAATGGAGTGTAAGTTCTAATCTTGATTTCAATCTCCCCGTGGCTCTTGAAAATGGCGTTCCCGTATGCTATCTTGCTTCGCGCCCTGATGTAAGAGCTGCAGAAAGAGGTTTGGCCTCGGCCTACTATTCCACTGCAAGCGCGAGAGCTGCTTTCTATCCCTCTCTTAATATCTCGGCAACCGGTGGATTCACTAATCTTGTTGGAGGGATGCTCACTAATCCGGGAAAATGGTTCATTCAACTTGCAGGACAACTCACAGCTCCAATCTTCTCAAGAGGTCAGAATATAGCAAACCTTGAGGTGGCTAAAGCTCGTCAGGAACAGGCTATGAATGCCTTCGAAACAGCTGTTTTAACTGCAAGTGCAGATGTTAGTGACGCCCTTGCTAAATATAAAGCAAGTGAAGAGAAAAGAGTTGCTCTCATCAAGCAGGTTGAAAGTCTTGAGAAATCAGTGGAATATACACAGGAATTATTCACTCTTGATCAGAAAACAACCTATCTTGAAGTGCTCACCGCCCGTTCGAGCCTACTCAATGCCCAATTGGCAAGCTTAACATGCTGGCATAATAAAGTGTCTGCTCTCATTAGCCTTTATCAGGCTGTGGGAGGAGGAAGATAAAGATTTCACTTAAAACCTTATACTATGTCAAAAATCAGTCCATTAGCTTTCATCCATCCTGAAGCTGAAATAGGCGATAACGTAACCATCAGTGCTTTTGCTTACATTGACAAGAATGTAGTGATTGGAGATGATTGTGTTATCTGTCCTCATGTAAGCATTCTTTCCGGAGCCCGCATTGGCAAGGGAAACGTATTCTTTGATGGGTGTATCATTTCGGCAACTCCTCAGGATTTCCGCTGGAAAGGTGATGATAGTTATGTCGTGATCGGTGATAACAACAAGATTCGCGAACATGTCATCATCAACCGCAGCATATTTCCGGGAGGCAAGACTCAAATCGGTAATAATTCTTTCATAATGGCTCAAAGCCATATAGCCCACGATTCCGTGATTGGAGATTGGGTGGTTATTGGAAATGCCGTGAAAATTGCCGGCAACTGTAAAATCAATAATTTCACCATTCTCTCTTCTAACGCTCTTGTTCATGAAAACTGTGAGATTGGCGAATGGGTGCTCATAAAAGGAGGTTGCCGTGTTAATAATCACGTGCCTCCATTCGTGATTATGGCGCATAATCCCATTGAGTATTATGGTGTCAATGCCTACGTTCTTAAAAAAGGACGCAAATCGGATGAGATAATTGATGATATCGCCAAGTGTTACCGTCACATTTATCAGACCAACACTTCTCCGGGCAACGCATATAAGCGGATTCTCACCGATGTGGAAGAGAGCAAAGAACGCCAGGAAGTTCTCGATTTCCTTAAAGGACATAACTATAAATTGGCTGCTCTGCCTGATATTAGTGAGGAATAGAGGCATAATCTTTTAGTAAAAAAGGAACGGTTTCCCCGCTCCTTTTTTATTTTAAAAAACTTCTTCCGGCTTCATTGGTTATTTGAAAGTTTTGAATTAAATTTGCAAAATAATCAAACACTATGGACTTTAAAAAATTATTAACACGCAGTCTTTCCGGCATTATATATGTCGCAATAATAGTTGGATGTATTTTTTGCGGCTATATGGGAGTTGCAATATTAGGCACCATTTTTGCCATTCTCGCAAGTGTTGAATTTACAAAAATATGTAGAGTCGACGAACCCTCCTCCCCATCTTTGTTAGCACTCGATGTTTTGGGTGTCTGGATTTTATCACTTTCCTTCAACTATTACATTCCGGTCGCACCGCTCGTTGCGTGGCTATTAATAATGATTATCCGCTTTGTGTCGGAACTTTATGTAAAAGAAGGCAATCCAATTAAGAGTCTTGCATTGTCGATGTTGACTCAGATGTATATAGGAGTTCCTTTAGCTTGCATGAGCGTTACTTCCTTTATCCTTGACCCCAAAGTTATCTTAATAATATTCTTCATGCTTTGGATAAATGATACAGGAGCCTATCTTGTTGGGAGCATGATAGGAAAACATCGTCTCTTTGAAAGAATATCACCAAAAAAATCATGGGAGGGCTTCTTTGGAGGTCTCGTTTTTAATCTCATAGCAGCCTCGCTCTTCTGTTATTGTTCCAATTCATTTATGGGTCTGCACGCCAATATCGGCCAATGGCTTGGATTAGCAGTAATAGTGACTATCTTTGGCACCTGGGGAGATTTAGTTGAATCCATGTTTAAGCGCCATTATCATATTAAAGACTCAGGAAATCTCATACCGGGTCATGGAGGCATCCTCGACCGCATCGACTCTTTCCTCCTTGCAATGCCTGCCGTATGCGTTTATTTTGCCATCATATATCTTCTCCAATAATAGACCCTCATTTTCATAGAAATTCCCGTTTCACAAAACGTAAGCATTAATTAAACTACACCTTTTAAAGGTTGTATCCTGTATGTAATTTTGCATAGTGCAAGTTGCACAGGCTACAACCTTTATTTTTATGACGAGAACAGAATTTGAAGAACTACAGCTCAAGCAGGCTTCAAGCGGAATGAGCCTGAAGGCTTTTCTAAAGGAGTGTGGGATTGCCTATACCACCTACAATTACTGGTGGAGGAAATTAAAGAAGGAATCTAACAATATGCCGATCGCGCCAATCTCCCTGCACCATTCCGAGACCCCACCGGCAGCCCCACAAGTGCGCGATGCCGGCTGTGCAGGAGATGGGGTCATTGTTGCCTTCCCCAACGGAGTGCGGGCTCATTTTGGCCAGGGAAGCGAGGGAGTGCTGATGGAGGTGCTGACAAAAAGCATGGGCCATGTTCTGCCTTAACGACACGATGCGCTACCATCTTTGCCCGGGCCGCACGGACATGCGCAAGGGGATCAACTCCCTCATAGGCGTGGTGAAGGAGAAGATGGGGTCGGATGTGCGCAACGGCGACGTCTTCATCTTCATCGGGAGCAGCCGGCGGCTGATGAAGCTGCTCCATGCCGAGGACGGTGGGATGGTGATGTATGTCAAGCGCCTGGAGGCGGGACGTTTCCGGATACCGCAATATGACGAGGCCACCAGAAGCTATCCCATGGAATGGCGCGAGCTCGTACTGATGGTGGAGGGCATAACCGAAGATCCCTCGGCGAGGCTGAGACGACTGCGTGCGGAGAGGACCGAGTATCATGTGTAAAAGGTGTGCATTAAGGTGAAATAATCACTCAAAGTTTTGGTCAAGTCGCTGATTTTGTGTATATTTGCAATAGAAAAAAGAAGCGATGACAGACACCGAACAGATACTGGCAAGAGTGATAGAAAAGCAGTCCGAACAGATTGCTGAGATGTCTGAACGCATCAAGGAACTGACCGCCCGGCTGGCCTATTTTCAGCGCCGCATGTTCGGTCGCAGCAGCGAGAAGAACCTGAATCTGGACAGGCAGCCCAATCTGTTCGACAGCATGGGCGTCGAGATTGAAGGCGAGGCATCGGGTGCTGACACCGACGAGGCGGACACCGGGGAGGAAAAACAAGATCCCGTCACAGACGGAGGTAAAAGACGCAAGGGATCAAGCCACCGCAGGATAAACATGGATAATCTCCCGGTACTCGAGACACGCGTCCTCAAACCCGAGGTGCCGGTTGACCTGTCGCGCTACCGCCTGATTGGATATGATGACACCTACCGCCTCGGCTTCGAGCCTGGGAAACTTTTCCGCATCCTCGAACGCCGCGAGAAATACGGCCTCATCGACCCGACCGAACCGGTGGAGCGTGGACAGGGAGTGATCGTGGCCCCGGCCCGTAAGCTCCCTATCCCCAAAGGCATCGCCGATGCAAGCGTGCTGGCCGAGATCCTTCTCCAGAAGTACGAATACCATGTTCCGTTCTACCGCCAGATAAAGCAGTTTGCCCACCTTGGAGTGAGTGGACTCAAGGAGGCCACGCTCACCGGGTGGTTCAAGCGGACGATGGAACTGCTCCGTCCCGTGTATGACACCCTGGTAGCCGAAGTCTTCGGCAGCAGCTATATACAGGCCGATGAGACCAACCTGCCGGTTATCAATCCCGAGGCACATCAGGCAGACAAGGAATACCTGTGGATGGCACGCGCCGTGATGGAGAGGCTGGTTCTCTTCTTCTATGACGATGGCTCACGAGCCGGGAAGGTCATCAAGGACAAGACTGACAAATACGGTTTCAAGGGTTACATCCAGTGCGACGGCTTTGGGGGCTATACGGCCGCCTACAAGTCAAGCCCCGGTGTGACAATGGTCAACTGCATGGTCCATATCCGGCGCGAGTTCGAGCGGGCTCTTGACGAGAACCGCAAGGCGGCCTCATGGTTCCTGGCCAGGATACGTGAGTTATATCACATTGAACACGAATGTGACCGGATCGGCATGACCGATGCACAGAGGAAGGAACGGCGTCAGAAGGACACCCGGCCCATAATGGAGGAAATGAAGAAATGGATGGAGGATGAGGGTCTGCGTTACAGCCAGCGTACGCTCATGGGCAAGGCTGTGACCTATGCCTATACCCGTTGGGACAACATGATGCATATACTTGATGACGGACGGCTCAAGCTTGACAACAACCTTGCCGAGAATGAGATCAGACCCATCACGCTGGGCCGCAAGAACTATCTTTTCTGCGGCAATCACGAGGCTGCCGAAAACCAGTGCGTCATAACCTCGCTGCTGGCAACATGCCGAAACCACGACATCAATCCCAGGCTGTACCTCAATGATGTCATCGCCGCGATGCCATATTTTGAGAAGACCGGCCAGGAAGAGATTGCAAGGCTGTTGCCCCATCGATGGAAGGAATACCATCCTGAGGCGATCATGACGACCCCGGTCAGAGACCTTGCAAAATAACAGGCGTTCTAAAAACGACATCGGCTACAACTTGGATGGGTTGTAGCCGATGTTGTATAAATGACTCCTACAAGGTGTAGTTCAATTAATGCTTACCACAAAACTTATGAAACGGGAATTTTCTTTTTAATAGGATGACGCTTACCAACTCATCACGGGCATATCGTTGGAGAAGTTACCCCACATTACCGGATGCTGTCGATTACCACTAAGCAACTTCACATTCTTGCTAACATAATTAAATATTTCTTTAGCAGTGATGGTTCTGTCGCGATTTTCATCAGCTTTCCCTGACAATCCATCCTTTAGACATTGAGTAAAGATTCCATTCTCCATATCTCTCCGTTCAATTGATTTCTCAGTATCTCGCGAGGACAGGAAAAGCATCACGTTGGAATCAACATTCTCAGCCTTTACTTTTTTCCTTCCCTGTCTCATATTTCCTGCAAAACAAGTATCGGCAAAAATCATCTTGTTCTTACTTTTGCTACCCTTCATGGCCTCCCTGATTTTTGAATATGAGAGTTCTCCATCGTAGGCTACGAAACCTCCCTGAAATCCGTGGCCACTAAAAAAGAAAATAATAATGTCATCGGAAGCGGCATTATCAAACAAGGAATGAATTTCAGATAGAATGGCTGCCTTTGTTGCTCTGCTGTCGAGAAGCAAAGAAGTTTGGCCACCACTATTTTTCGACACAAGTTGTTGGATAGCCCGAGCATCATTAGTGGTTGCCCTCAGCTTATTGTTTGGTGGAGGATAATCTCCTATCCCCACCGCCACAAGTCTAACCTTTGAAAAGCAGACCTGTGGAAGCAGGGATATACTAAGAAGAATTAAGAGAAGTCGAAAAAATGTTCTTGGCATTGGCTTGTCAATTCTTAGTTATCAAACTAAAGAGCTCGGATCGGCATCATTCACATAGTCGGGAAGATCAGTGTTTTGAGCGATATAGGTTTCCACCTCCGTTGGCTCCTGTTGTTCCGGCTCCACATTATTATTCACTTGCATTTGAGAAGGCTGGCTTGGTTCGTAGGAGTTTTGAGCCATGTTTTGGAAACTGCTCACAGTGACATTCTCTTCTCGGATATCAATGAACTCCTCTTCATCCAACTTCTTGTTGTTGTTGGCATCATAAGCCATATAGTCGAATTTGTCATCTTCATCTACATCGAGGAAATAAACATCTTTCCCATGAACGCTGGCTAAACCAACAGTCATTGTTTCTCCTTGTTCGCCTTCCAATTTTTGAACTCCTATCACTTGGAAGTCTGAATCATCTGGGTCATCTTCATCTTTTACCGGGGTAACTGTCGGTTTTCCAGTTGGGTTCTGAGCCGTGTTTTGAGCTGTGGATTGTGTTGATGTATTGTTTGCAGAATTAGTTGGAGATGATGGGTGGTGAGATGACGGTTGGTGAGTTTCGGTATGGTGATGGTGAGAAGAGGAATGAGCTGTATAGGTATGTTCCGGTGCATGAGAATGAGAGGTGTCAACCCCTAAAGTAGTTGCAGTGAATGCCTCTCTTTCATCGGGTGACATTGCATTCCATTCAGTGGCATAATATGTTCCATAGACATTTCCATGCCATACGAAACAACCACCGGCTCCTACTTCACTACGGGCTGCCGCAAATGCTTCTCCAAACGACATATCATCGTTTACATCTTCAGCTACTTTTCCGAATGCAGCAACATCATCCGTATTATCGGAATCTGTTTCTTCTCCCTCTCCTTCAGTGGTTCCTCTCTTGGCTGCATGAGCCACAAAAGCGCCCGCTCCTCCTAAAAGAACTCCGGCCACTCCTCCAATAGTCACTACTTTCCATTTGTCATCTTTCTTCTGTGAAGTTCCTGTTGTTTTGTTGTTTGTCATAATCTTTGAGTCTTAATGGTGTAAATAATTAAATTCTCATCCTCCAATATATGTTATGTTCCATCCTTTATCCCAAGCCTCTTGTATAAAAGAATTAGGGGCTTCGGAGTTTTTAATAAATCTGGATTGTCCTTGAGACACACTTGAATCTGTTTTATCCATTATGCAAAAGAACTCTCCACCTCCATATTCTAATGCTTTTATTATATATCCCTTATCCCAATAATCTTTTATTTTTTTGGCTATGTCATCGGCTGAAGTGGCCCACATATAACTTTGAGAAGGCACAGTGGCGGTTTTACTCATAACTATAGTCCATAATCCTTTATGGAAAGCAATATCTGTAATTCGAAAATCCTTATCCCACATCTCTTTAATCCATGGCTTTAGATTAGACCATGGAGCGGAACAAATCATTTGGTCAGTGATGCCGGTATTAGTAGAGGTGACAACAACCCAATTAGTGTCATTAGCTCCGATAGACGTAATCATATATCCTTCTTTCCGTTTTTGTTGGACATAGGCATCAGGCCAGGAAGATGTATATTTATACGACTGCATGTTATAGTCAGTCCCCTTACTTAATGAAAAAAACCAGCCTCTGGAGGTGTACCCTATTGTTGTGATACGTCGCCCCTCATCCCAATTTTCTTTTATTATCGACTCTTCTAAAGAATTTCCAGATCCGCAATACCTCCATGAATCCGAACTCAGACCTGTTCCGGAAGTAGTAATTATAATCATTGTGGTATTATCTGCTTTTGAGATTACAGGTAAAATCAATAATGCAAAAAATAAATAATATCTGATTAGATTTTTCATCACCTTTTTATTAATGATACTTACAATTACAATATGTACAAGATTTCTTTAGCTTGATACTTTCGTAGGGAGTGAACCCTAAGAAGGTTTTACATTTTGGATTAGGACAGAGATAAACAGTTTTAAACTCCTTATCCAATTCCCTTTTTTTAATGATAAAGGAATCATCTTCTCTGTTTCCTTTCATGTAAAAATATATTCCCATTGCCAATGCACCGGCTACCAACACAGCTCGTAACCATGGAGGAATTGGAATTGAAGGCATCACAGAGGGTATGATAACGCATAACATTGAAATTTGAGAAATAATGCCTTGCAATTTTTGTTGATTCTGTTTCTTTTTATCCTCCAATTGCAATCGAAGAAGAGCCTTATCATATCTTTCCCATACTCTACGTAGGTGCTTGGTAGAATAAGAAGGTTTATAGCCTACCATCGAAAGAATATTGGAAAGATTGATGCGATATTGATCATCTCCAAGCTCAATCACGCTTGATTTACTTATAGGAGATGAAGCCACAGGAACTCCATTCACATAAGTAACATTCATTTCGTTGAGGTTGTCTATTCGCATTCCTCCCGTGCTGACAACAATTCTGCAATGAGCAGTGCCGTTTTGGGTATCATAACGACTCACGGATGCCGGAACATTACCTCCAACATCCAAACGATATCCATTTCCGTCAGCTACAATCAGAAGTTGATTGCTCCCCGACTCTCTTCCTATAAGTAGTTCCATTTATTGAATTTAAGATTACTTATTATCAAATATGAGGTCTGTATCTCCTAAGGTGATTGTATCTCCAAAATCTATATAAGTTTTCTCTCCATTTCTCAATTCTTTTCCATTTAAGAAAACAGGATTTGTTGCATTCAATACCTTTAACACGAAATCGAATCCATAATCATCCTCCTTTACTTCAATAGAAATCGATTTCCTACTCATCCGCGAGTCGCAGGAAAACATTATATCGCTTGGATCATCGTCATCTTCCCTCCCAATAGTGGTTTTGTCACTTTTCAACTGATACTTTTCCGTAAGAAATCCAAAAAACTTTTTCCGTGTCAAGAAAATCGGAGGAGGAGTTCGATGTGACTTCTTTTTCTTTGGAGTGCTTTCTTCCCCCGGTATAACATCGTCATAATACTCCGCGCGTTCCACCTTTTTCTTATATACGGTCTTATCTTTATTGGGCTTCTCTTTCTTTGGTTCTTCGGAATGACCACCATCTTTTTTCTCTTCAGATTGAGCGTTTTGAGATGAATGCTGATTCCCACCGGGCTGATTTACAGATATAAAAGAATAAGTTTGAGGATTCACAGAAGTATTAAAAAGCACATGAAGCTTATGGTGACACTCGGGACAAGTGAACTTACATTCAGCTTTCTCTATTTTTTTGGCTATGACGATGGGCGTGTCACAATGAATGCATACGACCGTCATCTCTATTTTTGAATCCATAGTTTCAGATGTTTAAGTCATTAAATATTCTTTTTTCCTGTGATTCTAACTCCTAAAATACTCACTTCATATAAGAAATAAAGCGGAAGAGAAACTATAATCAAGGTCAAGACGTCAGGAGGAGTGATAATAGCCGCAACTACAACAATCAGAATGAAGGAATGTCGGCGGTAGTGAGCCATCATTTTATGGTCGATCAGTCCCATTTTCCCTAATGTCAGAGCAATTACAGGCAACTGGAAAACAATTCCCATAAGAACCGTCAACGAGACAAACAAGGAGATATAGGAGTCAAGGGTTATCATAGTCCTGATTTCAGCTGAGACGCTATATGAAGCTAAAAATCGACAAGAGATTGGAAAAAGCAACCAATAGGAAACCAACATTCCTAAAAAGAAAAGCAGGTAGATTCCCAAAAGAAGTCTTAAAGCATATTTCCTTTCTTTCTCATAGAGCGCCGGAGTGACGTATCGCATCATCTCGTATATGATATAGGGAGAAGCTAACATTATCCCGATATAGAAAGAGAGCGAGACATGAGCCATGAACTGACTTGATATATCCGTGGCAATCAATTCTATATTATTGGGATATAGTGAAAAACCTGCCGAATAACCCCAGGAGATTATTCTCCGAATGAATCGGAAGGTAGCGAACTCACTTTGGCATGGGCCTAATAGAAAGTCAAAGACCTCCTCCTTGAAGCAGAAAACAACAATCATACAAACAGCAACAACGCAAACTACCCTGACGAGCACTTTTCTTAAATCGCTAAGATGCTCGCCAAAAGTTTTCAGTTCACCCTTTGCTGATGTCATTCTGCCCTCCTTTATTTAGTTTCAGGGGTTGTTTCGTCAGGGAGTTTTACCTCTGCATCCACAGTTGGTTTTTCCTCGCGTGGGGGCTCATTCATACCTTGCTTAAAGGAACGAATACCCTCTCCCAGGCCTTTCATCATCTCAGGCAGTTTTTTCCCTCCGAAGAGAAGAAGAACAAGTGCACCAATGAGCAAAAGCTCGGTAGTGCCTATCATACATATAATCATAATCAATACCAATAAAAACAGTTGTAATAGAGGTTATAATATACGTTAGCGTAGTTATTATAAACATTCATGTAATCGTAATAGTAACTCGTATAGTAGTTATAGTAATAGCTTGTATAGCTTGTGTAGCTAACATAACTGGAGTAACTGTAGTAATAACTTTTATAGTCCGTGTAACTGCTATATTTGTTATAGTAATAACTACTGTAATCCCCATAGTAATAACTATTATACTTGTTGCTATAGCTGGAATACTTCTTTGGCTTTTTCTGAACCGGTTTTGTACTTGAATAGGCTGTAGAGTTATAGAAGTTGTTGTAAGCCTTCGGAGTCGACTCCATTCTTCTATTCATTCCCAGAGCATCCAAAGGGATAGCACTACTAACTGCTGCAGCTGCCGTCAGTTTCCCTATCCGCTTTAGTGCGTCTCTTCGGCTAAGTTTCTTTTCTTCTGACATATACTAAGCGTTTTGATTGTTTAATATATTTAAGGCTATATCAATAACCTTCCCTTCATTTGTCTTATTCATGCAATGATTTTCTCTCATGGGACATGGAGTGGAATAGTTCTCAGATACATGTGGACCGAGACACTTATCACAATCAGGACAATCGGAAATATCATTTTGAATAATTTGATGTCCTTCATATCCATATCTTGAACTCTCAGTGGGACCAAAAATGGCAATGGTCGGTGCATTTGCTTCTTTGGCTGCATGCATGATAAAGTTATCATGAGTAATCACTAAATCCGCCTTCCTAAGAAGGTGATATAATTGTGAAGGAGTTGTAGCCCCTGTTAAATTATAGGCTCCTTTTATGGGAATCTCGTTCTGGCTTCCAACCTGCACCACAAAGCACCCCTCTTCAAGCAAAGCCTGAGTAATAATGTGCCACTTTATCGGATGCATCACTTTTCTTGGGCCATCTGAGGAAATCGATATGATTACTGTCTTTTCTCTCCAAGGAATTTCTTCGAGGAGAATCTTTGTTCTTTCATCCATCTCCGGTACAGCCCAGAAGAGGGAATCTATTTTATCCTCCACTCCGAATATCTTAAGATTGATATCCATAGCCTTATTGTTAGCATCCTGAAAATCTTCCCTGCTCCAATAATCATTAGAGATTATATCCGCGTCTCGCTCCGGATGTCCTATTTCTTCAATTGCCGGATGATGACGAAAGAATTCAGAATATCTTGAGCGACGAACAAGGAAGAATTTCCTTCCATATTTGTCGAAAGAGGCTTTGAGGGCAGTTGAGAGCATAAGAACATCTCCCAAGCCTCCAATAGGATTCACCCAAATTGGCTTTTCATCCTTTAGTCGTTCAGGGGTTAAGTATCTAATGTCACTCATGTTGCTTCTGATTTTTATGTTCGGGAGGGAGTTTCATCCCAGTGATAGGTTCAAAATATTTTTTCAGGAAGATTTTTCGAGATTCGCATTGATCGCTCTTTCTCAGAAAATCCTTGTGCTTATTATAGGCGTCAAGTGGACATCCCCCATGACACATTCTCCAATATTCGCATCCTTTGCAGTCCGTTTCGGGAAGAACATCTTTACGACTATTCACCAAGTCGCGTTGCTCATTGAAGAACATCTCTTTGAGAGGCTTATCCTTGATATTACCATATTCCAACAAACTCCAGTCGGCCGCTCTTCCGCATTGAGCTGCGGCTCCATCGGGACCCACGTAAAGATGCAATCCACACCACGGAGCATCATTACAAGCACTTTGAAAGATTCCTTTGCTGTAAGCATCCACATATCCTCGGAAGGGTTGAACCTCGGGATAACGTTCGCGATTAGGCCACCATTCTTTAAAGATCGCTCCTAAGAAATCTGCAAACTCTTTCTGACTAACAGCAGAGTCTTTCGATTCCTCTGCTGCATCATCATATACAACTACAATATGTAGATCGAAACCTCCTCTCAATTTAAGATTCGTCAGATTGTAGAAAACGTCCAATGGTTTGTCAAGAACATCCTTTGTCACCACATAGATAAAGCCCCAACCGGCATCATTCTTTTCAAGAAGATTTATTCCTTTGAAGAAAAGCTCGTTATAAAGCTTACTGTCACGTTTTTTTCCTATTCCCCGGATTCCGGGGAATGGTTCGTAGCTTGTTCCAAATGTTTGTATTCCCATTTTGGCAAAAACGTCGAGAAACTCCTGATTAATCATCGTCAAGTTAGATTGAACCGCATAGCTCACTCTATCATGGGTTTCCACGCAAATTTCATCCCAGAGTTTGATTGCCGTTTTATAGAGATCTATTCCCGCCATGCAAGGCTCCCCTCCGTGCCACACAATCAATACGTCCTCATCGGGATACTCCAGCAAGAACTCGTTTATGCGCTCGTAAGCTGTGCGCAAAACATCTTCCGGAATGGTGCGAGCCTTCTTGCGATGGACAACATCGCAATATACGCAATTTGAATTGCAAGCCTCAGTAGCTTTAAATATTATTGTTGCCATCGTTATTGCATACTTTTTTATTATGTTCGATTCCTTCCAATATCTCCATCATCACCGGCCGACATTCCTCCGGTTTATTTCTATCCGCAAAGAAACCGGTGCAAACCCTAAAAGCAGGACAAAACGAACAAGGATGACTCTCAATAAAGAATCTCTGCCATTCGGGCGCTTGTATTGCCTCGGAATGATAGATATTATAGAGACCTTCCTGCCCCATTCCCAATAATTTCCCCTCCTTTAGGTTCTTTGGAGAAGAGGCCATTTCCAGGGCTTCGTTTATATGGATAAATCTATTCTCGTCATCATAAAAGGCCATAGCCGGCGAAACGTAATCTTCGCCTGTATAATTAGTCAACATAGTGGCAAAAGGCTCCACAGAACCATGTCGCATCGGGCTATAGAAATTATAAGCAATCAAATCCTTAATGCTGTCACCCAATGGCATATCTTCAGTAAAGACAATTCCCGTGGAAATCCCTAAAGAGGCAACAATCTGAGCATCCCTTCCAGCCGTGGCAGAATAGGGCGAAAAGAGAAGAGTGATGTTCATGCCCTTCATCATATTGAGCTTTTCAACCACATTTGAAAATCTTCCAAGACGGCCGATTCTTAATACCACCGGATAACGTCTCCAATTAGGATTTATATCCAAGGTCTCAAGAGAAACAGTGAAATCTTCATATATGAAAGCCTCTATCTGGGTCGCCTGTGAGGCCATACCGCTGATATAGTCGATTGCCTCCGGCTTATCAACATTAACCACAATGCTCTCTCCACGAAGTAAAACTTCCGGATTCCATGGCCCATCCAACACAAATGTCGGATTATTCTGATTGCGCCGATGTTGAATCCAATGCGGCATCGAAGTAGACTTTTTCATTGCGTATTCTTGGTTCGTTGATAAACTTATTTAAACTATGCGACAAGCAACCGCCGGCACACATCCCTTTCTTACGGTTTTCGCAGTTATCACAATTCTCATAAATACCTCCGGTTTCTATTCGAGTAGCATTATGGATTGAATTGAAATGATCAAGCAATTCATGTGGGGACGAGAACTCCAAGAGAGATCTTTTGCCAAATCCCGACAGAGGGAAGCAAGCCCAGGTCTGTAAGTCTGGCCCAATATCCACAGCCGGGCCGCATCCGAATGTGACTCTTCCTCCCATGTGCTTGAAAAGTTTTCCTAATTCCTCATCGGTAAAAATACACATCGGCACCCCGCAATCAAATCCGACATTGATATCGAATGCCTCCATTCTCGGAATGAAGGCCATCAAGTCTTCGGCCATTTGACGCATCTCTTCAGGCTTGATGCACATATTTTTCTTCCCTGGTATTGGGTGGGCCAGTCCAAGACGGATATGTTTCTGCAACCCGAATTTATTTATAGCATTAATTGCAAAAGAATAGTCGAATCCTAATTTATATACGTTTATGCTAAGCGATATAAACTGAGAAAAATTTAAGAAAAACTTATTTATAGCTTCATTGTCAGCAAAGGAGGATGTTTTTGGATCGTTATAGTTGACCACAAATGTCAGCATCTGTGGGTCAACATCGGAAAGTTTCTCTACACAGTGATCCAAGATTCTTTCTCCTGCAATACCACTTGTAAATACCGTTACGTGCATCCCGCGAGAGATAATATATAGAATGAAATCCGCTATTTCCGGATGCAGCATCGGTTCTCCTCCAAGCAGAGAGATGTTATGTTCTCCCCCGGCTTGAAAGAAATCACATATATAGATAAGGTCTTCCCACTTAAGAATATCCTCAGGCGGGGCGTCGTGCATGTGCTTGCGTGCGAAGCAATAGGGACATGACCTTATGCACTTTTGTGTTAAAAGAATATTTGGCATTGTTTTATTATTTTATGCTTATACTAATCCCTCTTTCAGTTATTTCAACCGTTTCTACAGGATAGCCTGAAAGAGAGATGGAATTTAGATGATCTAAACCTGAGGCTGTTTCTATTAAAAAGTTAGCAACTTCTTTTGCTTTGCTTATAGAAAACAGTTCGCAATTCATTCGTAAGCTGAATTCCTCTTCCCACGCATCACCGTTCCTTATTTTTATGTTTCTAAATAATCGGCTTATAATTGGACGTTTCTCCAGAATCAGACAATTATAAAGGACTTTGCCGTGAGGGTCGATATTAATTCTTCGTATCTCCTCGCCCAAGATTTCATAAACAAATTGCTCCGAATTTGCATCTCTACTATCTGAGTAGCCAGCCATAAAACCGAGGACATTCAGATTGCACTCCATAATCTGTTTTTTTATGTAAGGCATCAAATCCTGAATCTTTGGGACCTCCTGAGGCCAACGCTTCTTTACTTCTTCCAACTTGCCCACTAAATCTTCCTCAAAGTTGTAAGGGTTAAGGGAATGGAAAACCAAAGCATAACGATTCCAAAAATCGACAATATGCTGATGTCCCCTCATCTCTATCTTCTCCAAAATCTCCTCATCTTCAACTTTGGAATAAGTAACGAAGGAATCATACCCGATTGTGGAGATCACTATTCCCGAAGGTGTGTAAATGGCTACTATCATGGCTCCGTGAAATTAATTAATCCTATATGGCTATTTTATAGACATAATCTAAATCCAAAAGGAGCCATAGCAGTTGCGTAGTTACAGCTACCTCTACTTGTTGTTCTCACAGAAGCTTTGTCTCCTGAGAAATAGCCTCCACGCAACACTCGCTGGTTTTTATCAAGTTCAGGATCTCCGGTACTATAATTGGTATAAATATCCTGGCACCATTCAATCACATTTCCGCTCATGTCGTAAAGACCATATCCATTGGGCTTCTTCTCTCCTACAGAATGAAGGGAATTACTGCTGTTATCGGCGTACCATGCCAATGATTCCGGCATATCGCCACCTGAGAATTTTGTTGTCTTATCAGATATTGTGCCATCTTGATTCACCTTTGTTTTTGCTGCATATTCCCATTCAGCTTCAGTTGGAAGGCGGAAATTGCGACCGGTGATTCGATTCAGCTTCTCGATGAACAACTGGCAATCCTCCCAGCTTACATTATTGACTGGATAATTGTCGTTAACCATTGTAGAGGGATTTTTACCCATGATAGCTGTCCACAGCTTTTGAGTCACTTCATATTTACCCATGGAAAAATCGGCTACCTGACGTTTCTTAGCCGGTTTTTCACATTCATCAGCCCAAACATCTGTGGAATCGCTACAACCAAGTTTGAATGAGCCGCCGGGTATTTTTACCATTTCAAGAGGAATTCCGTTTATGGTAAAAGTATCCACTTCCTGCACATAACCACCTCCCGAAGCTGTTTCATCGGCAGAACGGTTACAACTTGTAACGCCTCCATCGGCTATAAAAAACACTGCCCCTCCCCCGATAATGGCTACTATGACCATTAACAGCCACATATTATTGTTCTTTTTTTCCTTTTTCCCTCTCGTCGTTACTTTCTTTCGGGCGCGTCGAGTAACTTCCGCAATATCTGAGGTGAGAAGT